>JAISTX010000034.1 GCA_031272365.1 Eubacteriales Family XIII. Incertae Sedis bacterium | reverse complement strand
TCGGCGAGCGCCGTGCCCCACTGGCCCGCGCCCGTCTCCGTCGTGATGCCCTTCAGCCCCTCGGCCTTCGCGTAGTACGCCTGCGCGACGGCGGAATTGAGCTTGTGGCTGCCGCTCGTGTTGTTGCCCTCGAATTTGTAGTAGATCTTCGCCGGCGTGTCGAGCGTCCGCTCCAGGTCGTAGGCGCGGCACAGCGGCGCGGGCCGGTAGACCTTGTAGATCTCGAGCACCTCCTCGGGGATGTCGACGAAGCGCGTCTCGCCGTCCATCTCCTGGTGCGCCAGCTGCTTGCAGAACACCGGGTAGATGTGCTCCTCCTGCGCGACCGTGCCGTCGGGCAGCAGCATCGGGTCCGGCTGCTCCTTCATGTCCGCGCGCAGGTTGTACCATTGCTTCGGGATCTCGCTCTCCTGCAGGTAAAGCCTGTGCGGAATCTGTGTGCTCATGATAACTGCTCCTTTCTTTCTCAGGCGGCGTGCCGCCATGCTGCGCCGGAAATGCAAAAATCCCGGCAAAACTCCTTTGCCGGGACAAAGTCTTCGACTCTGCGGTGCCACCTGGCTTGCCGTCAATCAACGGCCACTCATTCGTGGTGAAACCTCCGAAAGCCCATTCGCCCCGCGCCCCGCGCCGCGCTCCCACCGCCCGCGGCTCGCTGATCCCGGGCGTGCCCGGGGTTACTATTCTTCCCTCAACGATTTCAGATCAATATGAAATTGTAGCAATAACATAACCCCGCGCCGCCGCCGTGTCAACTGGAATTTTCTGGTTGACATGCCGGGGTTGCCGGGCGTTTGCGCTACGCCGCTTTCGGCTTTGCGACTGCCTTGTACAGCAGCGCCGCAAGCGCCGCGCCGGCGAGCGGGGCGACGAGGAAGACCCAGTATTGTTCGAGTGCCTGCGTGCCCTCCGCGAAGATCGCCGGTCCAAAGCTGCGCGCCGGGTTGACGCTCGTGCCAGTGAGCGGGATGCCCACGATATGGACGAACGTCAGCGTCAGGCCGATGACCAGCCCCGCGACTGCGCCCTTGCTCTCGTCCGCCGTCACGCCGAGGATCGTGAAGACGAAGATGAACGTCAGGATGACCTCGACAACGATGGCACCCGTCATGCCGACCGTCCCGAAGCCGTTCGCCCCGAGGCCGCCCGTCTGGTCGCCGGGCGCGTAGTTGTCCGCGAGCTTCTTCAAAAGCGCCGCGCCGACGATCGCGCCGGAAAACTGCGCGCCGAGATACGCGCTGAACGTCTTCCCGTCGATGCGCCCCGCGAGCAGCATCCCCAGCGACACCGCCGGATTGACATGGCACCCCGACACATTCCCGATCACATACGCCATCGCGACGATGGACAGCCCGAACGAAAACGCGACCGCCAGATGACCGCCCGCCGCGTCACAGCCCAAAAACACCGCCGCCCCGCAGCCCATGAACACCAGCACCAAAGTGCCAATGAACTCCGCAAAAAACGCCTTGTTGCTTACCCCTTGCATAAAAACCTCCTATCCGGCGAACCGGCCCGCAAAAAGAAATACGATTATTGCCATAATAACCGTATTTTATTATACACAAAGGCATCCGAGCTGTCATCCCGGTTGAGTGGAAGCCAGCCGCGCTTTCGCACGCCTTCCCTTGATTGAAGCATGGATTCCGGGTCAGGCCCGGAATGACAATACGCGATGTCATCCCAGGCACGACCCACCGCTAATGTCACCCCGGGCTTGACCCACCGCTGATGTCATCCCGGTTGAATGGAAGCCGGCCGCGTTTTCGCGCGCCTGCCCTTGATTGCAGCATGGATTCCGGGTCAGGCCCGGAATGACAATACGCGATGTCATCCCAGGCTTGACCCGGAATCCATGCTCAAATCAATCAGGCGGATGCGCACCGCGCATCCACCTTCCGCTACGAAAATGCAAGTTTATCTCTTTATTTTTTACACGAAAATGCATATTCCTGTATCAAAACTTCTCACAAAAGCGCGTGCCCGCAAACCGGGTTCGAGTGGTATAATGCTTTTTATTCATTATTGAAAATAATGCTTCATCTATAAAACCTGCGCACAGGTTTGTGCGTCTTTAGGGTATGGACACATGCAAAGGCTGCCCGCGGATGGCGGGACGGAGGAGAGATGCAAGACAACCAACACACATACGGCTACGGCGTGAACGCGGCGGAGCTTGTAGGGCGCGCGCTGGCGGGGGAGGAGGCGGCTTTCGACGCACTCTACGGAGCCACGCAAAACCGGGTGCGCTACGCGGTGCGGCAGATCCTCGGGGACGGCGACGAGGTGCTGGACGCCATGCAAAATGCCTATGTAAAAGCCTATATGTCGCTGGGGCAGCTTTCGGATCCGGCGGCGTTTCCCGCGTGGGTCGAGCGCATCGCTTCCAACTGCGCCATCGATATGCTCCGGCGGCGGCGTGACATCCTTTTCAGCGAGGCGCCCAGGACCAGCCCCGGGGAGGAGAGCGCCCTCGCGTCGGAGATCGAGGACCCGGACAACGCCGTCCGTCCCGAAGTGGCCCTGGACCGGCAGGAGGCCGACCGGCTTGTGCGCGAAATCGTGGACGGCCTGCCCGCGGAGCAGAGGCTGGTCACCGTCATGCACTATTTTCAGGAGATTCAAGTGAAAGACATCGCTGCGGACATCGGATGCAGCGAAAACACGATCAAGAGTCGGCTGCGCTACGCGCGACGCGCGATCGAGCGTGGCGTACGCGGCCTCGAGGCGCAGGGCGTCAACCTGTACGGGCTCGCGCCGATGCCGTTCCTGCTCGGCAATATGCAGGTCGGCGCCGAAGCCTTTGCGCTGACCGCAGGGCAGTCCGCGCAGCTGCTTGCCGCGATCAAAGCGCAAATCGTTGCGGCGCTTACGGTGGGCAGCGGCGGCGCAAGCGGTGCCGCGGGCGCAAGCGGGGCAGCGGCAGACGGGGCGGCATCCTCCGGCGCAGGCACGGGGACGGCCACCATGGGTGGGGCGGCCTCAGGCCCTGCCGCGCTCAGCGCCAAAGGCCTCGCCATCATCGTCGTCATCGCCATCGGCGCGGGGACGGCAGTTTTTGAGATGGTGAGGTCGGGCGACGGGTATCCGGTGCAGGGGGTCAACTCAAGCGAAGCCGCAGAGGCGGCGTCGCCAACATTCGAGTATGAGGCGCTGCTGCAGTACTTCGGGTTGAAAACGGAGGAGGCGCAAGCTCTTTTGCCGGATTTGACAAACGTCCCATACGGCAGCGATCCGGTCATCTCCGAAAGTCGTATCAACGAGGCAGAGCTTGGTGACTTGGACTATTATTATTCGGAATCGATACCGGGGTTCCTCGTGTTTACCAGCTACGATTTTTGCCCGTATATCATCGTCCGCGCCGACACGGTCATACATGGGATCGGGGAGGGCATCTCTTACGAGCAGCTTTCGGCAATGCCGGGCGTCAGCGATGTATCGCAGCACGAAACTGCCCATTATGATGTGGAGGCAAAACAACCGGAGACATCGATCATCGAAGTGTCTTTCCACTACAAAGATTCCCGCCACTCCGATCAAGGCACGACTTGGTTCCATATCCTCAGGCATCCGGGCGAGGAAGAATTCCTCGAAGCCTCGGACTACATCATGCTGGATAGTGCCTGGTACGATTGAAGCAGCAGATTCACTCGCGCGAAGACAATACTACTGAACAGAACTCGAAAGGAGAGAAATCATGAAACATATCAAAGAATTGTACTTGCTCGCAGCCGTCATCTGCGCCCTGATCGCGTTGTCGGGCTGCGGCGGCAAACAGGCCGACATCGAAAACATCACCGAAGAGGAGGTGGAGGACATGTTGGTGGAAACGTACGGATCCGAGGAAATATACGGGGCGGGAGACGAATCGGACGACGAGGGGGAAGAGGTTCCCGCCGGTGCTTTCCTGCCGATTGAGGAACTCGAAAACTACGACAGCGGGTACTTCATCCTCGACGGCGACCGTTTTGCGGAAGCAAACGATCCCTACGAACATCAAGAACAGTTCGAGGGCGACGAGGGGACTACGACGACTTTCCTTCTTGACCACGACGGCGCGGAATTTGAGTCCGCGGACAATCCCTTCTCGACGGTGTCCCAGGCGCAGCAGCTGATCGCGCGAAAGGTAGACCTCAACTACCCCTACTACTGGGTGAGGATCGACGTCTACGACAAGGGCATCACGGCCCCGGCGGTGCTTGAGCACCGCGAGGAGGATGGAAAATGGTATCTCGGGAGTGCGGTCGGATTCCTTGATGTGCATGAATATCAGTTGGAGACCATAGGCGGCATGACGCCGGAAGAGTACGGCAACCTCACGGAGATCAGGGCGAATGGAAACGATACCCGCTATCTGATCGCCGGCCTCCCGGAAAACAGCGACGTCGTCATCGGCTACTACGGGAACGACGGTCGTGACTACCATGAAGCGACGCTAAAGGCAAATCAGCGGGCGTACGCAACGGACTGGTACGCTTTCGACAAGGTACTCTTCTATCCGAGTTCCACGATCGAACGAGCGCCGGAGTTTTTTGAAACCGTGGAATACTATGATGCGACGCCAGAGCAGACGCACGACGGATACTTCATCATCCCGAAGCCGGACGGCCCGGACGGACTGTATGCGCTACTGACCAAAATCATGGGTGCAGAAAGCCTCGCCATCGTCCACATCGAGCACTGATCTACCCGTTGCGCCCGGCCCGGGCGATTTCCTTCAGGCAATCGTCCACTTCCTCTCGGGTGAGTTTTTTCTCCACGACGAACTCGGGCTCCATGTGCGGGAACAGGCGGCCCCCGTAGAACGACCGCGTGTACGGCGGCGGGCCGAGCAGGACGACGCGCGTCCCGTCGAAGCGGAGGATGTCCGCCGGCACGCCCTCGTTCCAGATCCAGTCCCGCGACGCCGCTTGCGCCAGCGACTCGCCCTCGCGCCTTTCGTTCCGCCCGTACCCGTCGTCGGGAACCGTCCCGTCCGGCTGCAGGCCCGGCCAATTCCACAGGTTGTACTGGGCGGTGAACGTCTCCTCGCAGTCCGCGATGTCCTTGTCAAGCGCATCGCCTGTCAGCCAGCCCGCCTGCGGGTCGCCGATGAGGCGCTGCATGATCAGCAGGTTGAGCTCGAAGTTGACGGCGATGCCGCTGATGCGCACCGCATAGCCCTTCCGCTCGCCGGGGTGGAGCACCAGCAGCGGCTCGTCGTCCTGCACCCGCAGCATTTTCACTACGAGGTCGCCTTCGCCGAGCATCGCCCCGTAGAGATCCCAGGCCTTTTCCAAGTACTCGGGCTTTGCCCGCGCGAGCGCCCGCAGCTGCTTGGACCGCGAGAGGTGCGCCATGAGCGCAAGCTGATACCGCATCTGGCAATTTTGCGCCCGGCATGCGTGCCGGTTCTCCGCATTGATCTCGTCATGGCACCGTTTGACGACCGCCTCCCAGCCTTCCTCCCGGATGTAGTCCGCCAGGTCGTAGCCGGCGCCCTCCGCCTGCGCTTGCTCCGCCCGCTCGGCGATTGCCCCCGCGACCTCCCGGTCGCCCTCGAGGAGCTCGGCGCAGCGTTTGTAGAATGCCACGCATCCGTCCGCTATCCGGGGGAACCACGCGAGCAGCCCCCCGCCCGTGATGTCCGGGTTGCCGCCGTACTCCACGAGCACCCCGAGCAAAAGGGCGACAAACCAGCCCCGGGGGCTGACGCCGGACAGCCGCCGTGCCGCCGCCGCAAGCGCCTCGTCGATCTCCGAAGCCGCCATGCCGTCATGCAGCTGCTGCACGATCGCATCCGTCAGGTCGTTGATCTCCTTCAGGGGGTTCGCCGTCCCTGCGTCAAAGGCGGGATCGCAGAGCAAGTCCATCATCTTCTCCATAGAATGCGTCAAAGCAGGCATATTATTCCTCTCCAAATCTGCACTCAAAATCTCCTGTAAGATTATTATGGCACAAAGTGCGCCGCAGCGCAATCGGCCAGGGGCCGCACCCCCATTTCCACTCATCCAGGAGAATTTTGACCACCTGACTCGTCCTGCCCGACCAGGCGGTAGCGGCAGCCGGCCGCGTCGAGGATTTTCGCCAGATCCCCCGGCTCGAGGAGCACTGTCGCCGTATTGTCGTTCGGGTGGACCCCGAACCTTTCGCAGGCAAAGATCTCCTTGTCAATGAGCAGCTCCACGTCCGTCCCCGGCGCGTCGACCACGTTCAGCAGCGACACGGAACCGGCGCGGATGCGGAGCCGCCCCCATAGCTCTTCCTCGTTGCCGAAGCTGAACCGCGTCTCGCCGATGCCCTTCGCGAGCGCTGCGAGGTCTGCCCGCTTCGTGATCGGCAGCGAGTAGAGGTAGAACCGGCTCCTGTCCTTGTTGCGGAGAAAGAGGTTCTTGAAAACCGTCGCGTGGATATCCCGCTCATGCAGCGCGTTGTCCGCCGCCGAGTGCATCGCCGGGTGCTCCACCAGCTCGTACGCGACCCCGGTGCCGTCCAAAAACGCCAGCACGCGCCCGCGCCGCGCCAGACGCTTTTGCTCCCATTCTTCAAATGATTCCAACATAAGGCTCCTTTCAGGGAATTATAGCACCCTACCCCCCCTCAGTCGAATATGGTTATTTTAATCTGTTATTGAAATTTTTACCATAATGTGTTATCCTGCAATCATGAATGATTTTCTGAGTCACTATACAGCCGCTTATATCTGGGAAATCCCGTGCTTGGATGCCGTCTTCGGATCGGCGGCCGACTGCTGCCCGCGGGCGCGCAAAGCGCACATTACGGTGTCCCATCCCCGCAGCAGATATGAGAAACGAGGCCGCTGTGTGCACTACTTCAGGACGCGGCTTCCTGAGGGCGCGGTCGTGCAGCGCCGCGGCAATCTGGTTGCGTCGCCGCCGCTCCTTTTTCTCCAGCTTGCAAGCGAGCTGGACTTCCACCGGCTCGTCTTGCTCGGGCTGCAGATGTGCGCCCATCCACCCGGCAGACCCTTCGACGCAATCACGTCGAAGGAGGCGCTGTTGTCGTTCATTGAACGCATGAATGTACAGAAAGCCTATCGGCTCCGCGGGCGGGCGAAAGCCCTGCGGGCGCTGAAATATGTCGAGAACGGATCCAATTCCATCATGGAGTCGCTTGTCTTCATGATGCTGACCCTGCCGAATGCGCATGGCGGTTTCGGTCTGAAGGGCGCCTGTTTCAACCACGAAATCCCGCTTGCCCCGGAGGCTGCGCGGAGGCTGGGGCAGCGGCGGTGCTTTGTAGATCTGTATTATCCGGTCGCGAAGTGGGCCTTGGAGTATGACAGCTTTCAACACCACAGCAGCCCGGCGGAGCAAGGGAAGGACGCCCTGCGCGCTTCCGCGCTCGAACGCCGGGGCGTGGGTGTCGTCCACCTCAATACGATTCAGCTCTACGACGCCAAAGCCTTCGAGGAGTTTGCGTACAACCTCGCATCGCGGCTCGGGAAGCGGATCCGCATCCGCGCGAAGGGCTTCCCCGCCGCGCATCGGGCGCTGCGCGCGCTCCTGCCTACGAAATCCTGATGTGCGCGGGGCGTGGCGGCGTGGCGGCGTGGCGGCGTGGACAAATTTTTCTTAAATGAGTGGGGTCGCCGGAAAAAACCACTCATTTAAGAGAAATTTGACCATTTTTCGGCCTTTGGGGGCGGATTTTCACTCATTTAAGAGAAATTTGACCGGCGCGGGGGTGCTTCGGGGTGTGGTATGCTGGGGGTATGAGGCTTTTCATTGCGATCCTGTTTTCTTCGGAGGTGAAGGACGCGCTTTGCGAAACCATCGCGGAGCTGCGGGCGGCTTCTTTGCGCGGGCGGTTCACGGCGCGCGAGAACCTGCACCTGACGCTGGCCTTCATCGGGGAGTCAAACCGCCCGGATGACATCCTGGGCGTGATGGAGGACGTGGCGGCGGAATGGTCAGGCGCGCCGGGCGCGCTGGAGATCACGCTGTCCGGGGCGGGGGTCTTCGGCGGCCGGGGCGGCGACCTGCACTGGGTCGGCGTCGAGAACACGCCCGCCCTGAAGTCGCTCGCCGCGCGCCTCGCCCAGGCCCTGCGCGCGGAAGGCTTCCCCGTCGAGAAGCGGCGGTTCACGCCGCACGTCACCATCGGCCGGGAAGTCGTGCTCGCGCCGGGCGCGCGGATTCTCACGCACCCCGCGCGCATGGTGGCCGACGGGATGTCGCTCATGCGGTCGGACCGCCCCGGGGGGCGGCTCACCTACACGGAGATTGGGTTTGTGCGCTTAGATCGCCGCCGCGAGTAGCACGCGCATCCCGGGGAACGCCTCCTGCGCCTCTTCGTACGCCTCCCGCGCCCGCGCGCTCTCCCCGTTTTCGAATAACGCAAACACCGTCGGGCCGCTGCCGCTCATCTGCACCTTTGCCGCCGTGCCGCAGATTTCGCACAACGCCGCCAGGGTGTCCGCGACGACGGGGTGCAGCGCCGCCGTGACGGGCTGCAGGTCATTCCCGCAGGGCTGCCCGCGAAGGGCGGCCTGCGCATCTGGGGCGCCCGGGGCACGCAAATCCTCACCCGGCGCCGCGGCGTCAAAGGCCCCGTAAACCCCCGCCGTTGACACCTCCACATCCGGCTTGACCAGCAGCACCGGGCTCCCCGGCGCCGCGCCGGCCGCCGGCGCCAGCCGCTCCCCGACGCCCTCCGCCAGCATCGCCGTCGTCGCCGGCCGCGGAGAAGCCAGAGGCGCAGCGCCCGGGGAAACCGCCGCGCAGGCGTGCACGCAGAACGGCACGTCCGCGCCGAGCCGCCGCCCGAGCGCCGCCAGCTCCGAAACACCCGCGCGCAGGTTCCACAGCCGCGCCAGCGCCAGCAGCACGGCAGCCGCGTCGGCCGACCCGCCGGCCAGCCCCGCCGCCATCGGGATGCGCTTCACGAGGTCGATCTCCACGACCCCGGCCAGCTCCGCGTCCACGCTCTCGCGCAGCAGGTACGCCGCGCGAGACGCGAGGTTCGTGCCGTCCACGGGCACGGCGGAGTCCGAGCACCTAAGCCCGACGAAAAACCCGCCGGCCCTGCCGCCGCCCGGCTCCTCGAACGTGACACCGACCTCGTCATAAAAAGAAATCGCCTGCATGACAGACGATATCTCATGGTAGCCGTCCGGGCGCCGGGAAAGCACCCGCAGCGACAGATTGATCTTTGCCGGGGCCAGAATAACTATTTTTTCTTCCCCTTGCCTTTCGACGACTTCTTCTTGCCGCCCGAGCCGCCCGAGCCGCCGCCCTGCTGCCGCGCCCGCGCCGCCTTCTTCGCCGCCTCCGCGCGCGCTTTCCGCTCAGCCTCCGCCTTGCGCTGCGCCACGAAGGCGCTTTCTTCCGCCGTCACCGCGCGCCGCGTCTTCACCTTGTAGGTCTTCTCCGGGAGGAGCTCCATCTCGCGCTCCCGCCGCGCCGCCTCGGCCGCCGCCTTCGCCGCCGCGGCCTCCTTCGCCTTCTCTTCCTCGGTCTTCGGCATCTTGCCGCCGACCTTCGCGAGCTGCTTGCGGTTTTTCTCCTTCGCCTTCTCGATCAGGGCCTTCGCTTCGTCGACCGTGATGCCGCGCTCCTTCGAGATGCGGTACGGGTTCGCCTTCAGCAGCGCGGCCGCCTCTGCCTCCGCCTTCATCTTGCGGTAATTGTTGAGCACCATGAAAGCGATGAGCGCCGCGAGCATCCCGCCCATGAGGATCATGCTGGCCTTGGAGTTTTCCTTCGGGTCCATCGTCGTGAACGAGATCGGCGCGATCTCGCCGAGCGAAGCCCCCGACGTCGAGCGCAGCTCCGGGTTGATAGAAAGCGTGTATTCCGACGAGCCGGCGAGCTGCCCCGGCTGGCCCTCCGCAACGGGCGTCGGCTGCGCGACCACGAGGATGTAGTTTTGCTCCTTCGTGCCCTTCACCGTCATGGTGCTGATCTCGACAGGCTCCCCTGTGGGGTTTTTCGGGTCCGGGCCGGTCAGCGTGAAGCACGACTCGTTGTGCGCCCAGACGTCCGCCGCCGTCACATTGGCCGGCTTGCCGTTTTCGCTGAAGTACAGCTTGATGCCGACATTTTCGAGCGGGACGTTCTTCAGCACACCCGCGCGGTCGGCCCGCGGCGACTCCACCATCACCTTCAGCGAGCCGCTCGAACTGATCGTGCCATCCGCCTCCCGCGGCTGTTTGGTGAGCTCGCTCCCCTGGTCGGACGCAAACGCGCCCACGCCGCAAAACAGCACGACGGCCATGGCCGCCACCGCCACGCACAGCGCCCGAAACCATTGTTTTCCGAACTTGTTTCTCAAACTGTCATCCTCCGCAGTTCCCTGCCTTCCTCTCGCGCAGCCCCCGGAAAAAACCCGTGAGCAGCGCCGCGCATTCCTCTTCCAGCACACCGGCTTCATAGGACACCCGGTGGTTCAGCGATTCGGACGAAAGGATGTCCGCCACCGTCCCGCAGGCGCCGCTTTTGTCCGATGGGCACCCCGCCACAATGGCGTCCAGCCGCGCCAGCACCGCCGCGCCCGCGCACATCGTGCAAGGCTCCGCCGTGACGTACAGCGTGCACCCGATCAGCCACTTCGCCCCGGTCGCGCGGGCGGCGTCGCGTATCGCCACGATCTCCGCGTGCGCCGTCGGGTCGCCCTCCGCCTCGATGCGGTTGCGCCCGCGCCCTACGATCGCGCCGTCCTTCACGACGACGGCGCCGACGGGCACGTCGCCCGTCTGCGCGGCCTTGCCGGCCTCTTCGATCGCGCAAGCCATGAACGCCTCCTTCACGGCCGTATCCGTTTGTGTTGAATCAAGCGCACACAGCATAGAATTTTATCACAATCTGCCGCTCGTGTCTTCCAGCGCCCTCATATAATAGAAGAGATACATCTGCGCGAATCCGGCCAGCGCCCCGAACCGCTCGCCCGCGAACGCCCGCATCCCCTCCTCGTCCTCCTCCGCGAACCCGTAGAGCCGGTGCATCGCGCGGTGCACCCAGACGTCGATGGGGAAGCGATCGAATTTGCGCATCGAGAAGAGCATCACGCAGTGCGCGACCTTCGGCCCCACGCCCGACAGCGACAGCAGGTAGCCCTCCATCTTCTCCGCGTCCGCCGTCTCCCCCGTCGCCAGGAAGGCGCCGCCGTCGACGTCCACCTGCCGCGACAGCTCCGCCAGGTAGCGCGCGCGGTAACCGATCTTGCAGACGTCGATGTCCTCTTCATACAGCTGCGAGAGCGTGCGGATCGTCGGGAACGCGTACAGCTCCCGCCCGGAAAACGTGCCGAGCCGCTGCCCGAACGACCGGCAGAGCATCTCGATGCAGCCCCGGATGCGCGGGATGTTGTTGTTTTGCGAGATCAGGTAAGAGACGAGCGTTTCCCACGGCTCCTGGTGCAGGACGCGGATGCCGCCGGCGCGGAAAACCGCCTCCTCCATCACCGGGTCCCCGAGGGAAAGCTTGCGCTTGATGCTCGCGTAGTCGCGGTCGAGGTCGAGATAGTCGCGCCAAAACCGCGCGCGCAGCCCCTCGCTCTTCGGCATATAGTCGCTCCAGACCGTCAGCGTGTCCTCCTCGTTGTCGTAGCGCACATTCGCGAAATGCCCCTGCACGACGCCCGTGTAGCTGCCGTCCCGCTCGCGCGCCCAGCGGAAGCACTGCCCGCATTCGAACGTCTGCCGCGCGTCAAAATCGCGCACGTCCGTAAAGCGCAGACTCTTCACCTCTTTCCGCATCAGGCCTCCTTCCAGACGATGTCCGTGACGCGCACGTCCACCGCGAGCATATTCATCGACGTCATCTCCTCGACCCCCTGCTTGGCCGCGTCCTGGAACGCGCGCGCCACGTCGAGGATGCGCCCGCCCTCGCGCAGCAGGATCTTTGCGTCGATGATGACGCCGTCCGGCCGCTTCTTCACGAAGAGAGAGTCGATGGCGCCCAGGCCGGCGATGCCCCGCGCCGAAGCCTCCACGATGTCGCGGATGGCCTTGTCGGAGATCGAGAACCTTCCGAAATAACTAAACGTCGGGCGGACGACGGAACGCTCCGTAGCCCCCTCTTTGCCTTGCCTCATGTCGCGCAGCACCTTGATCGGGTGGAGGAAATAGCCCGAGAAGTCGCGCTTGACCTCCAGCGTCGGCGCCGGGATGATGTGCTGCCCGAGCTCCTGCCGACGGTAGTGCGCGATGCGGCGCTCGTCGGACGTCGTGATCGACTCGATGTCCACGCGCTCCTGCGGCTGCGGCAGGCCGAGCCGCCCCGCGATCTGGCTCACCATGCGGTCGCTCGTGCCGACGATGAGCAGTGTCGCCGGGTCCGTCTCCCGGATCTTCGCCGCCACTTCGTCCCGGTGCGCCGCATCCGTGAACAGGGCCGTCTTGATCGCGCCGACCTTCGTGTCCTGCCGCTTCGCGGACTTGCCCGCGAGCACCATCCCATGCCCGATGAACAGCCCGTCATCGATAATGTAGTCGATGCCGCGCTCCGAGCACAGCCCGATCGCCTGAAAACTCTTGCCCGTTCCGCTTTTTCCCACCAACGAAGTGATTTTCATGGGTTTACTATCCCCTTTGAATTTGCTATAATATCCTCGGTGTTATTTTATCACAGCAGAAGGAGGATTTATATGGCCTACACGATCGACGACTCCTGCATCGCTTGCGGCGCGTGCATCGCGGACTGCCCTGTCGAGGCGATCAACGAGGGAGACATCTACACCATCGACGCAGACAAATGTGTTGACTGCGGCGCTTGCGCTTCTACGTGCCCGGTGGGCGCACCGAAGGAAGCCTAAAAAATACCGGCCCGAGGGCCGGTTTTTTTATTCCCGAAAACCTTTTCAGCCGGTTCCCGTCACTCGATCTTCGACTCGACGAATTTGGCGATGTCGCCGACGTTCTGGAAGCTCTCGGCCGCCTCGTCGGGGATCTCGATGTCGAACTCTTCCTCGATGCCCATGATGATCTCGACCGCGTCGAGCGAGTCCGCTTCCAGATCCTTCATCAGGCTCGTCGCCGGCGTGATCTTGTCTTCTTCCACCTGGATCTTGTCCGCGATGATTTTCTTGATCTTATCAAATACCATATTACTCCTCCGGCACGTTTGCGCCCAATCTCCTCCCGCTATTGCCAATGCGGACATTATATTGGAAACAAACTGCATTTGCAAACAAAAACATACACCTTTCGCATAAGCCTGTGATAAAATAATTTTGATGATTGTAAAAGTCTGATTGTTGGGGAAAACGGTTGAGGAGTGAAACGAAACGCAAACTGGCTTTGTTTGTGCTTGCGCTGGCCTGCACAATGATTTCGGGCGTCCTGCTGGCGCTCTTGTTCTTCGGCGTGCTCGCCCCCGGCGGGTCGGAGGCCGAATCCCAGATCGCCGCCGCCCACGGGCGCGCGGCGGACGACCTGGAGGTGCGGCTCTCCGGCGTGTCCGAGCAGGCAGTGATGCTTTCGGAATCCCTGACGTCGACAGCCGCGGCGCTGCTCGCCGATCAGGGCCTGGCCCCGGGGCTGCTGCACGAGCAGCCGGAATTCGCCGAGGATATCCTCTTCGCGCAAGCCGGGGCGCTCATCCAGTCGCTCGAGCGGGAGGGCGTCTGCGGCGCCTTCGTCCTGCTCGACGCGTCCAGTGGCGGGAGCGGGAGCTATTCGCGCGCCGGCCTGTACCTCCAAGAGGACCCGGAGGGGGTGCGCTGCCTGCGCGGCCCCAGGAGTGTCCTCGAAGCGGCCGGCCTCGAAGCGGCGACGGGATGGGAGCAGGAGCTCGACATCCAGGGCCGGCGCTTCGTGGAAATCCCCGCCGAGACCGCCGAGAGCTTCCCGGCGATGCCGCCCTCGCTCCTGTACTGGTGGGGCTACGACAGCACAGGCGTCGCCGAAGGCGAAAAAACCCTGCTGTGCAGCGTCCCCCTCATCGGCTCGGACTACAGCGTCTTCGGCATCTGCGGGCTCGAGGTCGAGGAGGGCGTCTTCCGGCCGGACAGCGTCGCCGGGCTCGAAGGGTTCCCCAACGCCGCGCTCCACTTCTCCGAGGGCAGCGCGGACAGGATCGTGACGACCACGACCTTCGAGAAGGACGGCAGCGCGGGCGGCCTCGACCACTACCTGGACCTGGAGCTCGCCGAGTACGTCGGCCTGAGCGGGGGCGTCCGCCTCTACGCCGAGGGCTCCCCCTTTGAGGGCGGGGCGTTCTCCGCCACGCTGCTCGTGCCGAAGGGGGACGTCGACGCGGCGCGCGCCGAATCGGCCAGGCCCTACCTGATGGCCCTCGGCCTGGTCTGCCTCGCCGGCATCATCTTCAGTGCCGTCACGAACCGCCGCCTCGACGCGGCCCTCCGCGAGGAAGCCGCCCTCGCCGAGCAGGAGGAAGCCGGCGCAGCCCCCGGCTGAGCCATATGTGATACAATACACCTCGAAAGATTGTATGCGGGGTGAGGGATCATGTGGAAACGAAGGCGTATTCTTGCTATCACCATTTCGGCGCTTGCCGCCTTGCTTCTGCTCGGCGCCGGATGCGGCGCGGACAGCGCGGCGGAGCCGGTGGAGCTGACGATGTGGCACACCTACGTCGAGCAGATGAAGACCGACTTCGACGAGCTCGTCGAGGAGTTCAACGAGGGTCCGGGTGCCGAAGCGGGCATCCGCGTCACCGTGACGTCGGTCGCGAATTCCTCGGTGCTGAACGAAAAACTGCTCATGGCCGCAAGCGGCGACCCCGGCGCGCCGGAGCCGCCGGACATCGCCGTGATTTATCCGAAAATCGCCGTCACCTTGCAAAGCGGCGGCAAGCTCGCCGACCTCGACGACTATTTCACGGAGGAGGAGCTCGCGGCCTACGTGCCCGCCTTCCTGGAGGAGGGGCGCTTCGCCGGCGGGGACGGGGGGCTGTACCTGCTGCCGATCGCGAAGTCCACGGAGGTGCTCTACGTGAACCGCACGATCTTCGACCGCTTCGCGGCGGAGACGCCCGGCGCGACCCTTGAGATGCTGGGCACCTTCGAGGGCATCCTGTCGCTGGCGGGGCAATACTACGCCTGGACGGACGCGCAGACGCCGGAGGCGTCCGGCGACGGCAAGGCGTTCTACTACCCGGACGGGCTGTTCAACTGGTACATGGTGGGCGCGGAGCAGCTCGGGGGGCACCTCGTCGTGGACGGGCGGATAGACGAAGGATCCTCCGCGTTCCGGAAGCTGAACGACGCCTATCTATCCGGCGCGGCGGGCGGGGGCGTCGCGATCTTCAATGATTATGGAAACTACCTCGCAAAAACCGGCGACGCCGTCTGCGTGACGAGCACGTCGGCGGGCGCGCAGTTTTACCCGGACGAGGTCACCTACGCGGACAACACGAAGGAGGCCGCGGTCTTCGACGTGCTGCCCTACCCCGTGTTCGAGGGGGGCGAGAAGGTCGCCATCCAGCGCGGCGGCGGCCTCTGCCTGCTCCGCTCGGACGAGGGCCGGGAGCGCGCGGCGGCGGCCTTCATGAAATGGCTGACCGAGCCGGCGCAGAACGAGCGCTTCGCGGCGAAGGCGGGGTATATGCCCGTCACGTCGGAGGCGCGCGCGCAGGAGGCGGACGACGCGCTCGTGCGGAAGATGCTGGAGACGGTCGCGGGGATGCAGGAGGGCGGCTACCGGTTTTACGTGCCGCCCGTCTTCGACGGGTTCGACGAGATGCAGACGGCGTTCGTGGAGGAGGCGCAGCAGCAGGCCGGGGCACGCAAGGCGGAAGGCGCGGAAGCGGCGGAAGCGGCTGAGGGGGCATAACGGGGATGGGGCGCAGGCATTTCACCTTCCTGCTCGCCCTCGTCGGCACGATGCTCTCCGGCGTCGTCATCGCCCTGCTCCTGCTCGGGGTCGTCGGCTCCACCGGCGCGCAGACCGAAGCCCTGCTTGCGGAGTCCCGCGCGCGCGCGGCGGACAGGCTGGGCGCGCAGCTCGGCGACGTTTCGATGGAGGCCGTGCTCCTCTCGGAGTCGGTGGCCGAAAGCATCGCCGACATGCTCGCCGAAGAGGGGCTGGCGCCGAAGGACCTCCAGGGGCGCCCGGAGCTGCTCGAGGGCATCCTCTCCCGCCAGCTCGCCGCGCTGCAGCTCTCGCTCGAGCGCTCCGGCGCGAGCGGCGCGTTCATCGTGCTCGACGCGACTGTGAACCCGGGCGCGGACGCAGCGGCGCATTCCCGCGCCGGCCTCTACATCCGCAGGCCCGAGCCGAATGTGGCCGGCGACAAGACGACGCTCTACCTCCGGGGCTTCCCGCAGATCGCCACTGCGGAAGGGCTGTCGTTCCAATCCATGTGGGACCTGGAGTTTGACATCCAGGGCAGGCGCTACTGGCAGATCCCCCTGGAGGCGGCCGGGAGCCACCCGGGGCTGCCCCCCTCCCGCCTGTACTGGTGGGGGTTCGACGACGCCGTGGACAACCTCGGGGAGAACACGCTGCTGTGCAGCATCCCCCTTGTGGGCGAGGGGGATGCCGCGTTCGGCGTCTGCGGCTTTGAAATCAGCGCGGAGCATTTCCGGCTCTACGATGCGCCGGAAGTCGCCGGATACCCCGGCGCGGCGCTGTGCCTTTCCGAGGGCGGCGCGGACGCGATCGGGAAAAGCGCCTCGCTGCATGCCGGCAGCGCGAAGCTCTTCCCGGAGGGCGGGGGATCCGCGTCCCTGAGCGTGGTGGGGCGCGAGGGCGCACTCGACATCTACGGCAGCGGCGCCGGTGCCGCCGAATACGTCGGCCTGAGCGGGAACATCCGCCTCTACGCCGAAGGATCCCCGTTCGCGGAAGGGGCGGACGGGGCGTTCGCCGCCACGCTGCTCGTGCCGAAGGCGGACGTGGACAAGGCGGCCGCCCGGGAGACAAGACGCCTCGTCCTCCTGTTCGCGCTGCTCCTCGCCGTCGGCACCGTCGCCTCCGTCGTCCTGAACCGCCGCTTCATGAAGCCCATCGAGCAATACCTCCAGGCGATCGAGGCCGGCGAGGCGGGCGCGGTCTCCCGCTTCCCGGAGCTCGAGGCCATCGTGGGGAAGATGGCGGCGCTGAAAGGCTCGGGCGAGCCCATCACGGCCGACCTGTTCGGCGGCTTCATCCGGTCCGTGCGGAAGCTCACGCCGACCGAGCGCGTCATCTTCGACTATTACGCCGATGGGAAGACCGCGGAGGAGATCCGCCGGTTCATGTACATCTCCAACCCGACGCTGAAAACCCACAACCGGCATATCTATGAAAAACTCGGCGTCTCCTCGCGCGACGAGATGCTCCTCTACGTCGCCCTCATCAAAAAATCCGGGCTGGAATCCGAAATATCATCCTTGGGATGATATACAAAGCGGCCGTGTTTGCGGCATACTGTTTCCATGAGGGGCGGTCTTATTTCATTATAAAAGAAAGGGAGGTGGACAATGGCTGATTTGTTTGGTGGCCTGGGCGGCCTTGGCGACCTGGTCGGGGGGCTCACGAAAATCATGCCGCAGGACGACCCGAACGTGAAGGTCTTCGCGGCGCAGAAGGAGCTATCGGACCTGCAGAAGCAGGAGGCCGAGATCTTCTGCGCAATCGGGAAGAAGGTCTTTGCGGCCGACGGCGCGGCGGCGTACCCCGCCGAGGCGGACAAGCTGAAGCTCATCCAGAGCAACATCCAGGCGGCGCAGGAGAAGCTCGGCGTTGTGCAGGGCGAGGCGCAGGCGGCGGAAAGCGCGAAGCAGGAAGCAGACGCGGCGCGCACCTGCCCGCAGTGCGGCACGATGAACCCGGAAGGCGTGAAGTTTTGCCAGGAATGCGGCACGAAGCTCGGCGCGCCCGAGAAGGCATTCTGCCCGCAATGCGGGCAGGAGAACCCGACCGGCACACGCTTCTGCGGCGCCTGCGGCGCGCGGATGGGGGAGTGAAGGATGGCGACATACAAACAGCCCTGCATCCACTGCGGCGCGCTGGTCGAACGCGACGCGCGGTTCTGCCCGTCGTGCGGCTCGGGGAGCCCCTTCGGCTACCTGTGCCCGGCCTGCCTCCGCTCGGTGCAAAAGGGCAGCGAGGCGGTCTGCGCCGGCTGCGGCAGGCCGCTGTACACCACCTGCCCGATCTGCGGCGGGCGGACGTTCGTAGCACAGGAGCGGTGCGAGGCCTGCGGCGCGTACCTCATGATCCGTTGCCCGAACAAGCGCTGCGGCGTGGCCCAGTTTTTCGAGAACGGGAAATGCACCGCCTGCGGCAAGACGATCAAACCGAAGGACAGGGTGCTGCAAGCCCAGGCGGCGGGCCCGCAAAGGAGGTAAACAACCCATGCTGAAATCTTTCACCAGAAACTATGAAGACAATTCCACCGAAGCCGGCTTCCAGTTTACGTTCTACTGCGACAATTGCAGCGACGGCTACAAGTCGAGCTTCATCGAATCCGATACCTACAAGAAGGGCGGCCTGATGCGCGGCCTCGGCGCCGGCGCGAGCCTGCTCGGCAGCCTCGTCGGCGGGCGCGCGGGCAACCTCGGCTACGCGGCGGACCGCGGCTCCAACATCCTGTCAGACCGCTTCGAGGGGCGCAGCCCCGAGTGGCTGAAGGAGCACGACACCGCCTTCGAGCACGCGCAGAACGAGGCGAAGCAGCATTTCCACCGCTGCCCGCACTGCACGAGCTACGTCTGCGACCAGTGCTGGAACGAGGACACGGGCCTCTGCGTCAAATGCTCGCCGCGCCAGGAGGTCTACGTCGCGCAGGCCCACGCGGCAGCCATGAAGCGCAACATCGACGAGGCCGGGCAGACCGCGACCGTCTGGCAAGGCGAGATCGAGGCCAAGACGACGATCTGCCCCGTCTGCGGCAAGCCCGCCGGGACGGGCAAATTTTGCAACAACTGCGGCGCATCCCTCGCTTTGAACGAATGCCCGAAATGCGGCGCGAAGAACGCGCAGGGCGTGAAGTTTTGCAACAACTGCGGCACGAACCTCCTGGAGGCGGCGCAGCCCCAGGCCGCGCCCGCGCCGCCGCCCGGCCTCTGCCCCAGCTGCGGCACGCAGAACCCGCCGGGGACAAAATTCTGCGGCGACTGCGGCACGAAACTGTAGCAGGCGGGCACCATGGAGAAGCCAACCGTCAAGATCGCCGACGACGGCCTGACGCTCTCGACCCTGTTTGACACCGTCTGCGTGCCGTGGGCGGATGTCACGGGGATCGCCTTCGCGGACTATGTGGTCACGGTGCAGGCAAGGGACGGGGCGTACACGCTGGAGAAACTCGGCCGCGACGCGGAGCCGGTCTACGCGCAGCTGCTCACCGCGTATTGCGACAAGGTGCGCAAGGCGCTCTTCGTCACGGGGGAAGCGGCGCTCACGGCGAAGGGCGACGTGGACGGCGTGCGCGGCGTGCGCGTCGAGGTGCACGAGGGCTGCATCCTCTCCCTGCCGCCGGACCTGTCCGCGCGGCGCGTGCCGCTCTGCTTTGCGACCGGCTTTTCGGACGCGGACTTCCAGGCGCGGGTCTCCGTCGTGGACGGCACGGGCGTGACGTACGCAAAGCTCGGCTACGACCACGCCCCCTTCGTGAAAGCCGTCACGGACGCGATCGTGAAGCTCCGCGAAAAGACCGCGGGGCAGATCCAGGAGATCGACCCGTCGCTCTCCGGCGCGCAGACGGCGCGCCTGGCGAAGCTCCTGCCGGAGGGCGCGGCGGCGCCGGTGGGCGCCCTCCGCGACATCGCGCCTTCCTTCGTGGACGCCCTCGAGGCGAGGCTCGCGCAGAGCCGCGCCGCCGAGACCTACGCGGCGCTGAAGGCGCTGTGCGACCCGGAGCAGATCGCCGTCGGCTTCCGCAAGCAGGACGCGGCGGCCGCTGCGGGCGGCCTACCGGACGGCCTCGCGGAAGCCATCCCCGAAGGCCTCACGGGCGGCCTCGGCGGCGGTCTCGCGGGCGCCATCCCCGAAGGCCTCACCGGCGGCCTCGCGGCTCTCACGGGCGGCGCGGCGGAAGCGGACGCCGCGAGCGCCCCCGCCGACCCCTACGCCCTGTGGTTCATCGCCCCCGCGCGAAGCGGCCACGCCTGCGCCGTGGAATTTGCGGGCGCGGACACGGAAGCGGCGGCGACCTTCCTCTACCGCTTCGACGTCCCGTGGGACGCCTTCCGCCTCAAACTGAACATGGCGCTCGAGGCCATCGCCTTCAAGCGGGAGATCATCCGCCTGACCGACGAGGAGCTCAAAGCGCCCGAAAACGCGGACTACCGCATGGCCAACGACCGCAGCGAAGCCGTGCGCTTCGTGCGCAGCAGCTTCGCCGGCCGCGCCATCCACCGCGGCATGGATTCCTGGAAACAGCAGCTCCAGCCCATCATGGGCTGAAGCTGCCTTGCCCGGGCGGGCCGCCCGCCCCGGGCTACACCGTCTTTTCGATCAGTGCGCAGACCGCGTTCGAAAACGCGACCGGATCCTCGACCGGCAGCCCCTCCATGAGCAGCGCCTGGTCGTACAGGATGCCCGCGTAGGCCTTGATCGCCTCGCGGTCCGCCTTCGTGGCGCCTTCCGCCTTGCCCTTTTCGTAGACCTTCGCGAGCGCCTTCAGCACCTTGTGCCCCGCGTTGATCTCGAGGATGCGCTCGGCCTTGATCCGCTCCGCCTCCGCGCCCGGCATCTGCTTGAGCACCTTCTCCATCTCCAGCGACAGCCCGCCCTCGCCGCTCACGAGCACGACGGGGTGCGACTTCAGCCGCTTGCTCAGCCGCACGTCCGTGACCTTGCCGTCGAGCGCCTCGCGCACAGCCGCCAGCAGATCCGCGTATTTCTTCTGCTCCTTCTCGGCCTTCTGCTTCTCCTCCTCGCTCTCCTCGATGCCGAGGTCGCCCTCCGACACCGAGCGGAACTCCTTGCCCTCGTACTCGCGCATCATCTTCAGCGCAAACTCGTCGACCTGGTCCGGCCCGTACAGGATCTCGTACCCGCGGTCCTTCAAAAGCTCCGTCTGCGGCATCCGGTCGATCTGCTCCACCGACTCGCCCGTCGCGTAGTAGATGTACTGCTGATCCTCCTTCATGCGCGCCACGTACTCGCCGAACGTCACGAGCTTCTTCTCCGCGCTCGAATAGTAGAGCACGAGGTCCTTCAGCACGTCCTTCGCCGCCCCGAAATTGTCGTACAGCCCGAATTTGAGCTGCAGCCCGAACGCCGCAAAAAACTTCTCGTACTTCTCGCGGTCGCCCGACAGCATCGCCTCGAGCTCACTCTTGATCTTCTTCTCGAGCCGCTGCTCGATCGCCCGCAGCTGCCGGTCGTGCTGCAGCAGCTCACGCGAAATATTCAGCGACAAATCCTGCGAGTCCACGACGCCCTTCACGAAGCTGAAATAGTCCGGCAGCAAGTCCTTCGCCTTGTCCATGATGAGCACGCCCGAGGAATACAGCTGCAACCCCTTCTCGAAATCCTTCGTATAATAATTGTACGGTGCACGCGCGGGCACGAACAGCAGCGCCTCGTAGCTGATCACGCCCTCGACGCCCGTGTGGATGACCTTCAGCGGGTCCTCGAAATCGGAAAACTTGTCCTTGTAGAAATCCGCGTACTCCTCGTCTGTGATCTTCGCCTTGGGCCGCTTCCACAGCGGCACCATCGAATTGAGCACCTCCGGCCCCTTCGGCGCCTGCGGTTCCGCACTCTCGCCTTCGCCCGCAGGAGCAGGCTCCGCCGCCTCCGCCTGCGGCGTCTCGAGCAAAATCGGGTAGCGGATGTAGTCCGAGTAGCGCTTCACGAGCGTGCGCAGCTTCCACCCGCTCAGGTACTCCCCGTACTTCTCCTCGTCCGTGTCGTCCTTCAGCGTCAGCGTGATCACCGTGCCCGGGCCGTCCTTGCGCCCTTCTTTGATGGAATAACCGTCCGCGCCCTCGCTGGCCCACTCCCACGCCTGGTCCTCGCCCCATGCCCGGCTGACGACCTTCACTTCCTTGCTCACCATGAACGCCGAGTAGAAGCCGACGCCGAACTGGCCGATGATGTCGATCTTGCTCGCCGCTTTTCCCGTGGCCTCCTCGTCCTTGAACAGCAGCGAGCCGCTGCGCGCGATCGTGCCGAGGTTGCTCTCGAGCGCCTCCTTGCCCATGCCGATGCCGTTGTCCTCGATCACGAGCTGCCGAGCCCCCTCGTCCGGCGTGATCTTGATGAAGAAATCGTTCTTCGAAACGCCGCTGATCTTCTCCGTCAGCGCCTTGTAGTACAGCTTGTCGATCGCGTCGCTCGCGTTGCTGATGAGCTCCCGCAGGAAGATCTCCTTGTGCGTGTAGATCGAGCCGACCATCAGGTCCAAAAGCCGCTTCGACTCCGCCTTAAACTGTTTTTTCGCCATCTCCCAAATGACCTCCTTGAATCCAAAAACCTCTGTCATTCCGGCAAAGGCCGGAATCCACACTCCAACAAACAATTAGCACTCTCCAAAGGAGAGTGCTAATATCATATCAACTATCCGTCCGGAGGTCAACCCCCCGCGCCCGCTAAAGCACTTTTTCGAGCCCCTCCGTGGAATGCTCCTGACCCGCCCGCTTTGCCTCAAGCGCACGAAGCAGAAGCGGGTAGTTTTTGGTGGTGATCGGGACCCGCAGGGAGACGACGCCGGTGATGACAAACATGATCGCGGGGATGACGATGAAGCATATGCCGATCATTTTCAGCGCCGCGTCCGTCTGCGCCGCGGCCGCGGGGTCGTAGCCCCCCGCCTCCAGGATGATGCCGAAGATCTGCAAAGAGATCGCCATGAACACCTTCATGATCACGATGTTGATCCCGCAGGCGGCGCCTTCCATGCGTTTGCCGTATTTGTATTCGTAGACCTCGGTCAGGTCATAGAACATCGCCTGCACGATGCTCCAATAGGCCACGTTCGCAATCTCAAACAGCACCATGCAGACGATGAGCGTTGGCAGCGTGTGTATCCCGATGGCGAACAGGATCAGCATGGCGGCCGCGCTGATGAACAGGCAGGCGCCCAGGACAAACGACCGCTCCTTCTTGACGGCGATCGAGCAGATGACGGGGGTGAATACGAAAAGGATGACCGTCATGACCGCCGTGACGATGGAAACGTCCGACTCCTTGCCGTTGACCACGTTGTAGAGGATGAAGTAGGTCATGCCGGACAGGATGAAGCCATAGGCGAGGTTGTAGATCGCCGTGATGGACAGCATGGTCCGGGCCGGCTTCAGGGCGCACATCCGCCCGTACACAAGGAAGACGTTTTCGGGCTTCCCGTCCCGCTGGAGGCGGTCCCCTTCGATTTCCCGGCCCTTGGTCGTGAAGTAGGTCACGAAGAGCGCGACCGCGCTCATGCCGCCGAAGATGATCGCGTAGACGGTCCAGGACATATTCGCGGAAACGCCGCTTGCCACAAGCCAGGTCATGACGGCCATCGGCGCGACCATGCCCATGATATTCCCGCCCGCCTGGAACAGGACGACCGGCATCCGCAGTTTCGTCCGCTCTTCCTGGACGTCCGTCAGCTCCGGCGCCAGGGCGTAGTACGGGACCACAAAGGTGCCGAACACGATCCAGAACAGCACGGTCAAAATCATATAGTACGCGTTTTTCGCGCCTTCGCCCATGTCGAAGGTGGTGAAGAGCAGCACGAATACGATGAAGATCGGGATTGCCGCGATCTTTATGAACGAGCGCCGCCGGCTTTTCGCGCGGGAGTTGTCCGAGATCTGGCTGACGACCGGGGTGATGATGATGTCGCATAGGGTGGCGACAAGGATGATGGTCCCCGCGAAGGCCGGTCCGATCCGCGCATAGTCGGTCAGGAAATACAGCAGGAACATGAATATGAAGTTGTACAGGCCGGCATCCGTGAAGGACGCCGCGCTGTAGCCCACCGCGGCTTTCGTCGTCAAGGGCAATCTATCTTTTTCCATGGTCTTCTAAGCTCCTTTTCTTATTTCATTTGGAGTAGACGGCTTCCCCCTGAAAATAGGTGGCCAGCACTTGGATGCCGCCGACCTCTTCAGGGGCTGTTTGGGTGATATCCTTGTCGAGCACGATGAAATCGGCGCTTTTGCCCGGCTCCAGCGACCCCGCCCTGTCCTCGAGGAACATGCAGTAAGCGGCGCCTGATGTGAACATTTTCAGCATATCCGCCAAAGAGGCCTTCTCCGCGTCGGGCCCAAGCGGGCGCAGGCACCGCTTGTCCCCGAAGTCGGCCACCCATGGATGGTAATATTTCGACACGGTCCTTGTCATGCCCACTTCAATGGCGGTCAGGGGGTACGGCAGCTCCGTGATGGGGTAGTCGCTGCCCCCCGCGCACACCACCCCCTGGGCGATGATGCTCCCCACCGGCCAGGTCCGGTCCATGCGTTCCCGCCCGACTGTCTCCAGGAGCTCGAAATAGATGTCGTCGACCTCCGCCCAGTAAGGGTTGAGCAGCGGGACGATCGCCAGCTCCGCGAGGCGGGCCGTGTCCCGCTCGGAAATCAGTTCGATGTGCGTGACTTTGTTCCGGTTGCCCGCGAGGCCGAGCCCCGCGGCGTACGCAAAGGCGTCCAGCGCCTCCGAGACCGCGGCGTCGCCGATGCAGTGCGTCTCGACCTGAAGGCCCTGGCGCATGGCCGCGGCGACGGCTTCGTTCAGTTTCCCCGGCTCCCACACCGGGATCCCGCAGTAGGCAGGGTCGCCCGTATCGGACTTCAGGTACGGCTCGGACAAATACGCCGTAGAGGATTCGACCACGCCGTCCAGGAAAAATTTTGCCGTGGTCATGGCGAAAGCCTCGCCGCAGGCGTCCTGCGGCAGGCTGCGGGCGATGGCGTCCATCTGCTCCTGCAGCGGGCTGGTCGGCACGACGACATAGGCGCCGCGGATCCTCGCCGTGAGCCGGCCTTCTTTCGCGAGCTCCCGGAACGCCGCGACCGCGTTTGACCCCGGGACCAGCCAGGCGTCGAAGGCGGCGGTGATGCCGAGCCGGTTCAGCATCGCGATGTGGTGCAGGAAGGCTTCCTTGTACTCCTCTACGGAATAGTCGGGTATCTTCTGCGTGACCATGGCCTGGCAGTCCTCCTGCACCGTGCCGGAAGGCTCCCCGTCCGCATAGCGCTGGATGCGGCCGCGCCCGATGTCCTCGGTGTTTTTATCGATGCCGGCGACTTCAAGGGTCTTGGAGTTTACCCAAAGCGCATGCCCGGTTTCGGCGGAAAGCATGATCGGGCGGTCCGGGCAGATTTCATCCAGGATGCGCTTTTCCGGGCCGAGCAGCCCGAAATCCCGCTCGCTCCAGCCAAACCCCCGGATGATGGATGCGTCGGGGTGGGACGAGGCATATTCCAGGATCTTGGTTTTGTAGGCCTCGACCCCGTGGCTGTCGGACAGGTCCAAGCCGAAATACGTCTCTGCCGCCAAACGCAGGTGCAGATGCGCGTCAAGGAAAGAAGGGATCACGGTCTTCCCCTCCAAATCGACCGTTTTTGTGATTGCACCCAGATCCCCTATGGCGCCCTTGCCGACGGCCTCGATTTTTCCGCCGCTGGCAAGCATCCATTCCGCCTCCGTCCCAAGGGGATCCAACGTGAGAATACGTCCATTTTGAAACAAAACTCTTTCGCTCATGGCATCCCGTTTCCTCCTTTGTTCTTTTGTTTGTGAAAATGGATATGGTTCAAAACTATACTTCGTGTATGCAATATAACACGTGGCCATAGCCTTGTATATAAAAAAATTCTAATTTTTCAGAAAATATCCGCCTCCGCATTCGAAAGGGCCATATATGGTATACCACATGAGAGACTGTGTGAAAAAGCCTTGAGGCGAAGGGTTGCCGTCTGCGGCCGGACACCATGGGCGGCGGATGTTCAGCCAAAGGAGCACCCTGCACCGGATATACCGGCGCCTGCTTCGGCGGGCGCGAAGTGATCCCGGAACTCAAATAACACGCCGAGTGCATAGATTGTTACACGATTTCGAAGAAAAGCTGCTGATTACATGGAAAATCGTGCAACAATATATGCAGTCAAAGCGATTACGGTGCAATAGGAGTGTATTAAGCGAGCGGCTACTGCATTCACACTTATGGTATACCATATGTGACCCACTCGAACACGGTTTGCGAATGTCTGATTTGGGCGCAGGCAAGGACGACAACGCAGCATGCGTCCAAATCCGGCGTTTTCAGGCGCGTTCGAGTGGGTCACTTATGGTATACCATATGTGACCCACTCGAACACGGTTTGCGAATGTCTGATTTTGCCCCCTGCTTCGGCAAAAAGCCTCGCCGTACAACCAGTACGGCTGCGTTTTTTGCCTGTGCATGGAACAAAATCAGGCATCCGCAAACTCTTCGACCTGAAAGCGTCGGATTTGGGCGCAGGCAAGGCGGAAGGACGCAGCCGTACCCGGCG
>JAISTX010000078.1 GCA_031272365.1 Eubacteriales Family XIII. Incertae Sedis bacterium | reverse complement strand
CAATTCAAGAATCCTGGCAGACCGCTACCCCGGGCAGGGTCTTCCCTTCGATGAACTCCAGCGAGGCCCCGCCGCCCGTCGAAACGTGCGACATCTTCTCCCCGAGGCCCATCTGCTCCACGGCCGCCGCGGAGTCCCCGCCGCCGATGATCGTCACCGTGCCGTTTTTCTCCGTCGCCTCCGCCATCGCCTCCGCCACGGCGCGCGTGCCCGCCGCGAAGTTTGGCATCTCGAACACGCCCATCGGCCCGTTCCAGAGCACCGTCCCCGCCGCCAGCACCTTCGCGGCGAACAGGGCCTTCGTCTCGGGCCCGATGTCGAGCCCCATCCGCTCCTTTGGGATCTCCGATATCTTGTAGTCGCCCGCCGGGGAATCGTTTTCGAACGCGTCCGCCGCCTTCACGTCGACGGGGAGCAGGAGCTCCACGCCCGCCGCCTTCGCCTTCTCGAGCAGCTCGCCGGCGAGGGCGATGCCGTCCGCGTCGAGGATCGACTTCCCGATCTCGTAGCCCTGCGCCTTCAGGAAGGTGTAGGCCATGCCGCCGCCGATGAGCAGCGTGTCCGCCTTCGCGAGCAGGCTCTCGATCACCTTGATCTTGTCGGCGACCTTCGCGCCGCCGAGGATGGCGACGAACGGCCGCTTCGGGTCGTCGAGCGCCGCCCCGAGGAATTGGAGCTCCTTCTCGATGAGGAAGCCCGTCACCGCCGGGATGTAGTCCGCGACGCTCGCCGTCGAGGCGTGGCGCCTATGCGCCGTGCCGAACGCGTCGTTTACAAAGATCTCGCCGAGCGACGCCAGCTCCTGCGCGAACGGCGCCTGCACGGCGAGATCCTTTGTATCCTCCTCCTTCCGGAAGCGCGTATTCTCGAGCAGCATCACGTCGCCGGGCGCCAGCGCGGCGGCCTTCGCCTTCACGGCGTCGTCGACCACCTGCGGCACGCTCTTGAACCATACCTCGCGGCCGAGCCTCTTCGCCAGCTCCGCCGCGACGGGCGCCAGCGAAAACTCGGGCTTCGCCTCGCCGTCCGGGCGCCCGAGGTGCGACATGAGGATGACCTTCGCGCCCTGCCCGATCAGATACTCAATCGTCGGCAGCGCGCCGACGATCCTGGTATCGTCCGTGATATGGCCGTCCGCGTCGAGCGGCACGTTAAAATCGCACCGAACCAGCACCGTCTTACCGGCAACATCAATATCCCTTACCGTCTTTTTCATTTCTCAACTCTCAATTCTCAATCCTCAATTCTCAATTCTCAATTCTCAATTCTCAATTCTCAATTCTCAATTCTCAAGCGTGTTTGATGACGTACTCGATCAGATCCACGGCGCGGTTGGAGTAGCCCCACTCGTTGTCGTACCAGCTCACGACCTTGACCATGTTGTCGCCGATGACCATCGTGGAGAGCGCGTCGACGATCGAGGAGCGCGGGTCGCCCTTGTAGTCGATGGACACGAGCGGCTCTTCGCTGTAGCCGAGGATGCCCTTCATCTCGCCTTCGGAGGCCTTCTTCAGCGCTGCGTTCACGGCGTCTTTGTCCGTGCCCTTCGCGACCTCGAACACGACGTCCACGACCGAGACGGTCGGGGTCGGCACGCGCATCGCGAAGCCGTTGAGCTTGCCTTTGAGCTGCGGCAGGACGAGCGCCACGGCCTTCGCCGCGCCCGTCGTCGTCGGGATGATCGAGAGCGCCGCCGCGCGTGCGCGCCGCAGATCCTTGTGCGGGAGGTCGAGGATCTTCTGGTCGTTTGTGTAGGAGTGGACCGTCGTCATGAGGCCCTTCACGATGCCGTACTCGCTGTCGATGACCTTCGCCACGGGCGCGAGGCAGTTCGTCGTGCAGGACGCGTTGGAGATGACATGGTGCTTCGCCGGGTCGTACTCGCCCTCGTTGACGCCCATCACGATCGTGATGTCCTCGTCCGTCGCCGGGGCCGAGATGATGACCTTCTTCGCGCCGGCCTGGATGTGCTTCTCCGCGTCCGCCTTCTTCGTGAACAGGCCCGTCGACTCGAGGACGACCTCGACGCCCTTCTCCTTCCACGGGAGCTCCGCGGGGTTGCGGATGGCCGTCACCTGGATCTCCTGGCCGTTGACGACGATCGCGTTCTCCGTCGCGGTGACTTCGCCGTCGAACTTGCCGAAGCAGCTGTCGTATTTCAGCAGATGCGCGAGGGTTTTCGTATCCGTGACGTCGTTGATGCACTCAATGTCGAAGTCCGCCTTTTTTTCGATTGCCGCCTTCAGTGCGTTGCGCCCGATGCGCCCAAACCCGTTGATTCCTACCTTTGTACTCATGATGTTCTACGTCTCCTTTCGATACTAAGCGGCTGCATGCCGCCCCTACTGACCTCGCGCCGCTACGGACGCCGTATGCGTCTGGCCTGCGACGATGGTATACCTGATTCGTCCCGGTACTTCGCCACCGTGCGGCGGGAGACCGGCTTCCCCTCCTTTTGGAGTATCTGCGTGAGGCGCTCGTCCGACAGCGGGTTCGCCGCGTCTTCCTGCGCCACCAACTCCGAGATGCGCTGCCGCACCGACTCGGACGAAAAATCGCTCCCGTCCGCTGCCTGCACCCCCGATGCGAAGAAATACTTCAGCTCAAACACCCCGCGCGGCGTCTGGATGTATTTGCCCCGAATCGTACGGCTTACCGTAGACTCATGAATGCCCAGCTCCGTCGCCACTTGTTTCAGCGTCAACGGACGCAGGTATTCCCGGCCTTTTTCCAAAAAGGCGCTCTGTCTCTGCAAAACGGCATTCGTCACATTATATATAGTTTGCTCCCTTTGTTCAAGGCTTTTTATTAACATTACCGCCGCATTCAGCCGCTCGGTGAGGAATCGGTACTCCTCGCTGCCCTTCCGCGCGCCGGCGAGCACCTTGCGGTAGTAGGGGCTGACCGTCAGGCCCGGGATGCCCGCGTGGTTGATGAGGACCTCGTAGCCGTCGCCTGCCTCTGCCTTCTCCACGAAGATGTCGGGGATGATGTACTGCGTCTTCTCGGAGCCCGCGAAGCCGCGCCCCGGCTTCGGGTCGAGCGTCCGCACGAGCGCGACCGCCGCCTCCGCGTCCGCCCGCTTCGCGCCCGTCTTGCGCGCGATCGCGGAGATGCGCCCCGCCGCCACGTCCGGCAGGCACTCCCGGATGATCTTGCGGATCTGCGGGTTCTTCACGCCGCGCCGCTGGACCTGCAGGATCAGGCAGTCCGCCAGATTCTCCGCGCAGACGCCGGGCGGGTCGAACGTCCGGAGGATCATGAGCACGCGCCCCACTTCCTCCGGCTTGACGCCGAGCGCCTTCGCCATCTCCTCCGGGGTCTGCGTGAGGAAGCCGTTGTCGTCGAGCGACTCGAGGATGTAGAAGGCGATCTCCCCCGCGAGCACCACGTCCGGCAGCGCCTTCGACAGGTCCGCCGTCGACAGCTGCTCGACCAGGTAGTCGCGCAGCGTCTGCGCCCTTTCGTCCGCCGCCTCCGGCGCTTCCTCCGCCGTGTACGAGCCCGCGAACGACCGCATCGTGTAGGCGTAGCTGACGTCGTCGTAGTTTTTGTCGTTGAGGTATTCGGCCCAGTCGAAATCCGTCTCCTTCGCCTTGCCGCCGTCTTCCTTCGCGGGCGCCTCGTCGTCCCGCTTCTCCTCCGCCGCTTCCGCGTCGAGCACCGGGTTCGCCTCCGTCGCCTCCTCCAGGTACGCGTCCAATTCCGCGCGCGTCATGCCCAGCACGCGGATCGCCTGGAGCAGCGACGGCGTGAGGGACAGCGTCTGTTTCTGTGCTATTTTGAGATCTATCTCGAGCCTCATAGCAAAGATTATACCACCTTTAATATCTTGTGATATACTTAATTCAATTCAAAATGAGGAGGATAGCATTGAAACAAGTAAACATCGGGCTGCTCGGGCTCGGCAACATCGGGACCGGCACGTACAAGGCGCTTGAGATGAACCGGGAGCATATCGAGCGCACGACAGGCCTAAACCTGCAAATCACAAAAATACTCGAGATTGACACGGAGAAAGACCGCGGCATCTTCGTCGAGCCGGCGAAGTTTACGCAGGACCCGGAGGAGGTTTTCGCAGACCCCGGCATCCGGATCGTCATCGAGCTGCTCGGCGGCGTGGAGCCCGCGACGGGTTTCATGGTCAAGGCCATGCAGGCCGGCAAGCACGTCGTCACGGCCAACAAGGCGGCGCTCGCAGAAAATTATGAAATCCTGACCGGGGCGGCGCGGGAGCACGGCGTCTCGCTCCGCTTCGAGGCCAGCGTCGGCGGCGGCATCCCGCTCATCGCCGCCATCACGCAGTCGCTCGCGGCAAACGAGTTCACGGAGCTGCAGGGCATCCTGAACGGCACGACAAACTACATCCTCACGAAGATGCAGACGCAGGGCGCGAGCTACGGGGACGTGCTCGCCGAGGCGCAGGCGAAGGGCTTCGCGGAGGCGGACCCGACGGCGGACGTCTGCGGCCACGACGTCGCAAACAAGCTCTCGATCCTGCTGTCGCTCGTCTTCGGGGAGCGCGTGAAGCCGGGCGACATCCCGACGACCGGCATCACGGACATCACCAAGGAGGACATCGAGGAGGCGGCCTCCCAGGGCTGTGTCATCAAGCTGCTCGCCAGCGCCAGCAGGACGCCGGACGGGCTGGTCTATTTCGTCCAGCCGTCCTGGGTCAACAAGGACCACCCGCTCGCACGGGTGAACAACGAATTCAACGCGCTTTTCCTGAAGGGGAACGCCGTGGACGATCTGACGATGGTCGGCAAGGGCGCAGGCCCCCTCCCGACGGCGAGCGCCGTCCTCGGGGACGTCATCGAAATCGCGAAAGGAGTCTGAAATGGCAAAATCACTTGAGAAACAATGGCTCGACCTTCTCGGCAAGCAGACGAAGCAGACCATGCCCGATTTTTGGGGCAAGTACAGCGACGTCGAGCAGAAGCTCTACGCCTTCCTGCTGAAGCAGGAGGGGCTCGCCTGGAAAGGCGTCTTCTCCGAGATGGCGGATTCCCTGCACATCGACAAGGTCTGGTTCATGGGCTGGCTCGACGGCATGAACGACAGCCTCAAGACGCCGATCGAGGACCTCGAGCAGGTCACGGAGGAGACGGAGCTCTCGCTCGAGGCCGACCCCGAGAAGCTGTACTGGAACATGCACGCGGCGGACGCGGACCACCTCTACGGCCTCCCGGAATGGGACGCCGTCCTGCCGGAGGACCGCCGCGCGGAGCTCGCCGCCGACTACCGCCGCTCGCGCACCGTGCACAAGGAGAAGCTCCCCGGGCGCAACGACCCCTGCCCCTGCGGCAGCGGGAAGAAATACAAGAAATGCTGCGGCGCGACCGCGACCGCCTGACGGGCCCGGGGGCCAAAGGGGCCTAAGGGCAGAAAATCCCCGAGAAGTCTTCGTCGAGATCCGGGTATTCCGCCGCGTCCGAGCTGCGCACGATCACCAGCTTGTCGATCCCCACGTTGCCCGGCGAGATCTCGTCCACGACGCAGTCCTGGTAGGACAGGTCGTACTGCACGCCCTGCACGGTGAAGTAGCTGCTGATGGTGAAAACCATCCGCACCTTGCCGTCCGCTATGTACGTGGCGGGGTCGCCAGGGTTCACGATGTAGCTGGTTTCGATGCCGCCCTCGAGCTGCCGGACCGCCTTCTCGATGCCGTCGGCCAGGGCCTCTTCACCCGCCGCCTCCACTGCGGACTTTGAGAAAACCGCCTCGAGCGCCTCCGCCTCCCCGTTCTGCAAATACTCGACGACGGACTTGTATCTCTTCAAGGCGCTGTCGCTCGTCGCGTCATGGCGCGCCACCGCCTCCTCCACGATGTCCGCGCGGAAGATGCCGACGAACGCCTCGTCCGGGAGGCCGAGCCGCTTCTTGTCCTCCTCCCGCATGATGACCAGCTGGCTGACGCCGATGTTGGCCGCGTTGAACTCGTCCGCGATGCAGTCGACGAACTGCACGTAATAGGCCCCGTCCTGCGTCGTCACCCGGAACTTCACGGTGGCCTTGATCTGCTTCTTGCCGTCCTTCACGATGCTGACCTCGTCCTGCTCCTCGCCCTGCCGGGACGTGGTCGGCCCATGGAAGACCTCCAACAGGTAGGTGATGCCCTCGTCGATGGCCCCCTCCCCGATCTGCCTGGCCGCTGACTTCGAGAAGAGGCCCTTGATGGTGTCCCGGTCCTCCTTGTTCAGCGCGTTCAGGATCATGCCGAGTTTGTTTGAGCGGTAGTTGTCGTCGCTGATGGAATAGCTGACCTCGTTCCAGTTGCACGCGGAGAGGCCGAGGCAAAGCGCCACGACAAGCAGTACGGCGGCCCTCGCCGCCAAAGCCTTCCTCATCCCTCTGTGTGCATCCACGCTCCCCGACCTTCTTGCAACCATAGCTCCCTATCGCGTATACGATTGGGGATAGTATACCACATGAGAGCCGAACTCGTCGGTCTGGAAACGACGGATTCGCCCTGTGACTTCGGCAATGGTCCGCTATACATCCCAGTCCTCGGCTGCCAGCTCGACAGTGTCCCCCGGGGCCGTTCCCGACCAGACCACATTGCCTGTATGAATGTTTGCCAAGGTCAGTTCTACAAACACTTCCTCTGTGGGGACGCCATTTAATAATTGAAGGCCTCCACAACTCGGGACTATCCCCATTAGATGCATGGCAATCCCTGTATTCTCATTGCCGTCAGCGTAGACTGTGACAGTCTTGTAGTCCTTGCTTATCAATATGATGCGATTTCCCCTACCATAATACTCTGCATCCAACAACGCCTCTTTTATTAGCCCCTCGCCAAAATCCATCCAGGTGTTGTAATTCTCTTTGTTTAATGTTATGACCATATCGCCATCAGCATTTATCTCAACATTGCTCCTGGGAAGCCATTCCATGCCATCTTGAAAATCTGCAATCACCTCTTCTATTGAATCATGATAAATCAATTGACACCTTTTTTCATCCATTGTGAAAGTAAAGAATTCAGCGTCATTTTCAACGTAATTCTCCGCTCTTTCTTGTTCGCGCTGTTCGAGGTAAGGGATC
>JAISTX010000087.1 GCA_031272365.1 Eubacteriales Family XIII. Incertae Sedis bacterium | reverse complement strand
CAACAACAAGAAAGCGGTCTGACAGGCTCGGATTTGCGGAAATGCAAGCAAAGGGGGCTGCTATGGGCAGCCCCTTCTTGTATGATATAATAACCGTCATGCAATCGTTTTTCGACCTCCTGGATAAACTCATGGAGTCGCCTTCGCTCGCGGCTGTCTACCGGCTGTCCATGCAGCGCTGGGCGGGCGCGCCCGCGCACGAGTTTTCGGACGGCAAGAAGATCGGGCGGCTTACGTACGCCGAGTACGACGCGCAGTCCCGCAGGGCCGCCGCTATGCTCTCCACGCATATTGCCTCGGAGAAGGGCGCGTTCATCGCGCTCGCGATGGAAAACAAGCCCCAGTGGGGCGTGTGGTTTTGGGGGCTCGTCCTCGCGGGGTATTGCCCGCTCCTCATCGGGCCGAAGGAGGAGCCACAGCTGATCGAGCACGTGATGCGCGAGGCGGGCGCGAAGGCGCTCGTCACGGACGCCGGGCTCTCGGTCCCCTTTGCGCAAACCATCCACGCGGCGCTGCCGGACGCCGAGGGGCCTGCGCTGCCGCCGCTTCCGGAAGACGGGGACGTTGCGGGGAAGGTGGCCTTCGTCACGTCGGGCACGACGGGCGAGCCGAAGATCTGCGTCCACGACGGCGTCGCCATCTGCCACCAGATCAACGCGGCGCGCCGGATGCCCGACCGCACGAAGGACATCATGTACCCGGATGCGGAGGGGCCGCTGAAAAACCTCGCGCTCCTGCCGTTCCACCATATCTTCGGTTTCGTCGCGGTCTTCCTGTGGTACACGTTTTTCGGGCGGACGATCGTCTACCCGGAGAACCTGGCGCCGCAGACGCTGTTCGACACCTGCAAGAGGCACCGCGTGACGCATATCTTCGCGCCGCCGCTGCTGTGGAACAATGTCTACCGCGTCCTGAAGGGGCGGAAGGGCGGCGTACCGCAGGGCCCCGCGCTGCGCATACTGAAAAAGAAAACGTTTGGCGACGACGTGCGCTTCATGATCTCCGGCGGCGGCATGATCGCGCCGGAGGTGATCGCCCTCGTGAACGAGATCGGCTACCCGCTGTACAACGGCTACGGCGCGACCGAGATCGGCATCACCTCCGTGTGCCTCGACCCCGGCGCGAAAGGGCGCAGCGACGGCAACGTCGGCGAGCCCCTGCTCGGCGTCCATTATCGGATCTCCCCCTTCGAGGGGTATACGAACACGGGGGAGCTGCTCATCGAGTCCCCCTATCTGTACGCGGGGACGCTGTCCGGCGGGGCCTTCCGGCCGCGCGAGGAGGGCGCGTACCGGACGGGGGACGTCTGCCGCAAAAACAAAAGGGGGCGGCTCTGGGTGCTCGGGCGCGTGGACGACATGATCCAGGACGCCTCCGGCGAAAAGGTCATCCCCTCGGAAATCGAGATGCGCTTCTGCGAGATCGCGCAGATCGAGCACTGCCTCGTCTTTGACGAAGCGGGCGGGCATTTGTCGCTGATCGTGCAGCCGGAGGCGGGGGCGGACACGGCCGCGCTCCTCTCCAGCATCGCGGTGACGAACGCGGCGCTCCCGGCCCACAAAAACATCCACAAGGTCTACCTGTCGAGGGACCCCTTCCCGCTCGTGCGCGGCTTCAAGGTGCAGCGCGCGGCGCTGCTGCGGCGCTTTGCGGAGAACCCGGGCGCCTTTGCCACGCTCGACGGCAAAGGGGCCGGGCTGGACTTTCTGCCCGCCCCCCTGTCCCCGGGCGAGGCGGACGCGCTGTCGCGGGTGCGCGACGTGTTCGCCGCCGTGCTCAACCTCTCCATCAGCGACGTGGGCGACGACGCGGACTTCATCGTCGGCCTGGGCGGCGACAGCCTGGACTATATGAACATGATCGTGAAAGTCGAGGAGGCCTTCGGGCGGAAGATACCGGCGGCGGATTTCATGAAGCTGCGCACGGCGCGCGCGTTCGCCGCGTATCTGAAACCCGGGGGGGCGTCTACTTGAGGCGGCGGCATATATGATAAAATAATGATAGGAGAAGGAGAACCAAGATGCGCAAACTGAAAACATGGCAGGAATTCCTCTACGCCTTTTCGGCGTTCGGGCCCAACCTCTTGAACATCTTCGTGACGGCCTACCTGCTCGACGCCATCGTGCCGATCGGCTTCAGCGACCCCGTCCAGCGGGGGCTGTGGAGCTTCACGGGCGCGGTCGTCGTGGACCGGGTGCTGTTCACCGTGCTGATCTCCATCGCGAAGGCGATCGACGGCGTCATCGACGTGCCGATGGCCTTTGTTTTCCAAAAGATCAACGGGCGGCGCATCGGGCGGCACCGCTTCGGCATGCTCATCGGGCTCGTGCCGGCGAGCATCTTCTACCTCCTGATGTGGAACCCGTTCTCGCTGGCGGAGGGGAGCGGCTTGAACACGGTGCTGATCCCCGTGCTCGCCTTCCTCTACTTCACCTCGTACACGCTCATGATGCTGTCCTACTACAGCACGTTCACGGAGATCGTCTCGGGCGAGCGGCAGCGCGTGCGCCTGTCGAGCTGGAAGGCGGTCTGGGACGTCGTCGGCTACAGCGTGGCCTACGCGCTCATCCCGGTCTTCATCGGCTTCGGGATGAACATCCGGACGATCGTGATGATGTTCGCCCCGCTGCTCCTCACGATGATCATCCCGCAGTGCTTCGTGCGCGAGGAGGCGGAGGGCGCGCCGCAGACGGACGCGCAGGGGCCGAGCCTTTTGGCGAGCCTGAAGCTGACGCTGACAAACCGCGACTTCCGGCGGTTTGCCTGGGTGATGGGGGCGATGATGTTTGGACTGCAGATGTTCCTCGCGGCCCAAAACGTGATCGCGTCCGGCGTCATGCACCTGGACGGCTTCGAGATCGCGATGATGAATATCTTCGCTTTCGCGCCGGTGCCGGTCATGGCGATCATCTTCAATATTATTCAAAAAAGGAAGGGCACCTGGTTTGGCTACCGCGTGGGGCTGATCCTGTTTGCGGTGGCGATGGCGCTCTACGGCCTGCCCGCGTTCGTCGGCGGGCCGATGCTCCCGCTCTGGGGCGGCATGGCCGTGCCGCTCTTCGGGGCGGTCGGCGGCACGATCGGGAGCTTCTCGATCGCGGCCTTCTTCGCGACGCAGTACATCCTGCCCTCGCAGATCGCGGCGGCGGAGATGGAGCGGACGGGCCGCAACAACGGCTCGATGTACTTCGCGGTGCAGGGGCTCGTCGTCGCCGGGGTCTCGGCGCTCAGCGCCTACCTCGTCTACCCGAACCTGAAGGCGATCACCTTCCTGGGCCGGGAGGAGTACGGCATCGCGCTCGTCGCGCCGTTCGTCGCGGCGATGTCTATCGTTGGCTTCCTTTTCACGTACGTGTTCAAGGGGGGGGAGGCCGTTTTGTCGGAGAAGGAGGCGGAAGGGGAAGCCGTTTGACCCGCAACGCATGAAAATCATTTTTCGATGGTGGGTGAAGATCACCGGCCTGCTCGTCTGCCTCGCGGTGTTCAAATTTCCGCGGACGGTCGGCAAGCGGCCGAAGCTGCGGGGGCGCGGGATCGTCGTGAGCAATCACCGCTCGATGTGGGACCCCGTCCTGCTGTGGTATATGTTCCCGCTGCGCACGCTGCACGTGCTCGCGTCGGAGCACCTGTACACCATGAACCGGTGGTTCGGGCTCTTCCTGGAGCTCTTCGGGGCGATCCGCGTCAACCGCCTGACAAACGACCTGTCGTCGCTGAGCAAGGCGGCGGAGCTCGTCGACGCCGGCGGCGTGGTGCTGCTGTTCCCGGAGGGGCGCCGGTCGCTGACGGGGGAGCTGCTGCCGTTCAAGCCGGGCGCGGCGTGGCTTTCGTTCACGACCGACACGCCCGTCACGACGATCTTCATCAAGCGCGGCGAGTACAAGCTGTTCGGGCGCAGGCCCGTCATCGCCTACGGGGAGACGATCGACCTCCGCGCGGCGCTCGGCAAGGATGAGCTGGAGGGGGACGACGCCCAGATGCTCTCGGATCTTTTGCGGAGCCATGTGGAGGCGCTCGGAAGGTCGGTCGGGGACGCCTTCGGGGCGGAGGGGGCCATGTGAAGCGGCGGTTCATGGCGTTCCGTATGTTTGCCATGGTCACCGGCAGCCCGTTCGTGCTGCCGGTCTTGCGTCTGGAGGTGCACGGCCGCATCGACCCGGCGCGCAAGAAGGGGCCTCTCATCGTCGTTTCCAACCATGTCGGCGTGCTCGACGTGGTCGCCATCAATTTCTTGGTCTTCCCGGCGCGCATCTCCTATCTCGGCTCGCCGCGGCTGTTCGGGAAAAACCCGATCCAGAGCGTCTTCCTGTACGCGTTCGGCACCCATGTCCTCGGGGAGGGCGAGAGCGGGCAGGACGCGGTGGATTTCGCCGTCTCCATCCTCAGGGAAGGGGAGATGTACGGGATCATGCCGGAAGGGCGCATCGAGGACACGGGGGCGCTGCTGCCGTTCAAGACGGGCGCGGCGCGGATCGCGCTCGGGTCGGGCGCGTTGGTGCAGCCGCTCTATTTCCGCAAGCGGCGGCGCCTCGCCGAGCGCGTGCGCGTCTGGGTGGGGGAGCCCATCGACCCGAAGGACCCGGCCGTCGCGCGGCTGGGCGTCCGGGGGCTGACGGATGCGCTGTACGATGCGATCGCGGCGCTGAAGGCGGCCGCCGGGGATTGATCCGGGGCGCGGGGTGCGCCGCGGCGCATCAAAAAGGGCCGCCTGCGGCAGCCCCTCTTCCATTTGACTCCTGGCGCTGCGCGCGCCGTGCTCCGTGTGCTATGCGTTCTTGTTCCGGATGGCGCCGATCAGGTACAGCACCGGCAGGATCAGGCCGATGATGAGGCTGGCGGCATTGCTTGCGCCTGTGGCGAGGCCGGAGGTTTGGTATGTCACGCCCATCGTCTCGTAAAACTCCGCAAGCTGGGCATTCAGCACCACGGTGCTGACGATCAGGGACACCACCTGCAGGACGATCATGACGATGCCGAAGATGAACAGCTGCTGCGCCTTCTCCTTGATGTTGCAAAACTTCACGCCGAAGATGCCGCAGACAAGCTCGATCGCGGCGCATACGATGACGAGGATGCCCGAGAGGGTCAAGACCGACGCCAATGACGGCGCGAGCGCCGCTATGGTGGGATCCTCCGCGAGGGCTGGCATCATGCTGCCGACGCCGAGCGAGGCGATGCCCCCGATCAGCGCGAGGGCAGAGAATATGATGATGATGATGCTCACGACTTTCAGCATCGTCGCGCCGGGCAGTTTCGCGGGCGCGCCGTAGGGGGCCTGCGGCGGCGCCTGATATTGCGGCGGCGCCTGATACTGCGGCGGCGGGGCTTGTTGGCCGGCGTATTGCGCCGGGTCGATGGGTTTTCCATTCGCGTCATATTCAACCATTAAATATACCTCCTAATCATAAATACTCTCCTATAACACATAATAAGAGAAAACAAAATCCCCGGCAGGATCGCAGCCGGAGTCAAATGCCTTGTCTGTTCAGGGCGCCTCCGACGCAGTACAGGACGCACAGGATGGCCGCGACCAGCCACCACACGCTGTGGGTTCCGATCGTGAACAGGATCGTGATGATCGACAGGATGAGGCCGAGGACGAAGATCGCCGTCGCCTTGCTTGGGTTGTTGCGGTTTTTCCGCCCGAAGTTGGCGATGACGATGATGGCCACGCCGAATGCGATGACCACGAGGCCGAAGACCGCGCCGATCCCCGACAAGAAGCCCGTCTCTTGAAAAACGAAACCGATGGCACCGCCAATCAGCGCGCCCGCGGCGGCGAAGATGGCTCCGAAGACGACATACAGGATCCCGATGATCAGCATGATGATGCCGGAGACTTGGAGCAGCCCCGCGCCCCTGAGCTGCACGGGCGCGCCGTAGGGCACGCCGGGGGCCGGCTGTTGGTATTGCGGCGGCTGCTGGTACTGCGGCTGCTGCTGGTATTGTGGCGGCTGCTGCTGGTACTGCGGCGGCGCCTGTTGGTATTGGGGCGGCGTTTGCTGCTGCGGGGCCTGGCCAATGGGATTGCCGTTTGCGTCGTACTCGACCATGGTAGTAACCTCCTAATGACAAAACAATACAATAATTGATAAATCCATTCCGATGCCCCTATTATATCCTATTTCCGGCACAATGCAAAAAGATTGGTTTTCCATATGGTATAATGCCGTCAAGGGAAAGGAGAGTTTCTATGGAACAGATCATTTCGATGGACGGGAAGTATGGCAACATCTTCGTCTTCGACGATCGCGTCATCTTCCAAAAATGGAACGGCAAGGAATTCATTGTTTTCCATGCGTATATCATGGACATCCTATTCCGGCCGATCAGCTATGGCAGGACGGGCTTCATCAAGCCCCGGTCGCCGGGCGCCGAATTCGACTTCGTCGCGGTGCCTTTGTCCGGGGGCGAGCCCCCGGACAGCCCGCGCGCCCGGCATTTCGTACAGGTCTACGAGACCATCCAGAGCCTGCGCGCGCAGGCCCAGGGGTTCGCGGCGCCGCGCATCACGATGCCGCAGGGCCACGAGGTGTCGCCGTCCCAGCCCCGGTATTGAAGGGAGGAACGCGATGGATTTTTGCCCTTCATGCGGAGCCGGGATCGCGCCCGGGCAGACCTTTTGCAGCGTTTGCGGCGCCGCGCAGCCGGCCTACGGTCAGTCGCAGCCGCAGCCGGACGCGCCTTATGTGCAACAGCCGCCGCCGCAGCCGGCCTACGGGCAGCCGCAGCCGCAGCCGGACGCGCCATATGTGCAGCAGCAGGCCTATGGGCAGGCGCCGCTGCAGCAGCCGGCTGCGCCTTACGCGCAGCAGGCCTATGGTCAGCCGCCGCCGCAGCCGCCTTACGGGCAGGCGCAGCCGCCTTACGGGCAGGCGCAGCAGCCCTATGGCCAGCAGCAAACCTATGGCCCAGCGCAGCCCGGGCATGGGTTCGCCCAGCCGAAGTACACGGGGACGGGGTATTCCGCCGGGCCGCCGCCGTTCTACGGCGCCTACCCGCAGCCGTACAACCCCGCGAACGCGGCCGTCGCCATGCGCGGCTTCGTCTGCGGCATCGTAGGCCTTGTCCTGGGCATCCTCTGCGCACTTCCGTTTTTCGGCATCGCCGCCTTCGTGCTCGGCATCATCGCCATCCGGAGCAAGAACCAAGGCATTCTTTCCGAGAAGAAGGTGTTTGCGGGGGTCGGGTTCGGGCTCGGCATCGGCGCCGTGGTCCTGGGCGTGATCGGGATTATCTTCACGACCATCTTCACGGTCTTGTGGGCGACCGAAGGGTACGTAGACTGGTTTGACTACTACTATTACTGGTGATATGGACGCAGGCCTGGCGGCACGGCCTTGGCTGAAGTACTACGGCCATGTGCCGGCGCATATCGACTACCCGGAGAAGGGGATGTACGCACTGCTCTCCGAGACGGCGCGCGAGCACCCAAAGAGCTTCGCGCTCTGCTTCGAGGGGAAGCGGACGCGGTTCTCCGAGCTCGACGGGCAGGTGCGCCGCTGCGCCGCCGCGTTCCGCAGGGCCGGCGTGGGGCCGGGCGACCGCGTCATCGTCTGCCTCCCGAACGTTCCGCAGGCGGTCGTCTGCGTCTACGCGCTGAACCTGCTCGGGGCGGTCTTCTGCCTCGTCCACCCCCTTTCGGGCGCAAACGAGATGGGGCATTACCTGACGCTCACGAAGAGCCGGACGGTCGTCACGATGAAGGGGCTCGAGGGCAAATTCCTGCAGCACGGCGTGCCGCCGGGTTCGGTCATCCTCTGCGACGTCAGCCACGCGCTGCCGCCGGCGAAGCGCGCGCTGTACACGATGGCGCAAGCCGGGAAGGGCGCCGGCCGGCCCCGCGGGGAGGCCCGCGCCTGCGTCCCGTGGGGCGCGTTCCTGAAAGGCGCGGACCCCCTGGCGGCGGAAGAGATCCCGGAAAACGACCCTCACGCGCTCGCCGCCATCCTGTTCAGCGCCGGCACGACGGGGCGCATGAAGGGCATCCGGCTCTCGGGCTACAGCATCAACGCCAACGCGATGCAGACGGTCGAGATGGGCCGCTGCACCTTCCCCGGGCTGAAGGTCGTCGCGATCATCCCGATCTTCCACGGGTTCGGGCTCAGCGTCTGCATCCACACGGCGATGATCTACGGTTTCGAGTCCGTGCTCGTGCCGCAGTTCAGCGAGAAGGGGTTTGCGCGCGTCCTGCGCAGCTGTTCGCCGAACGTGATCGCGGGCGTCCCTACATTATTCGAAAAGATGCTGCGTTCAAAGGCGTTTTCGAGGCTCGACCTCTCGACGCTGACCGGCGTGTTCAGCGGCGGCGACGTCGTGTCACCCTCGCTGAAGGCGCGCTTCGACCGCTACCTGATCGAGCGCGGGGCGCATGTCGAGCTGCGCGAGGGCTACGGGACCACGGAATGCGTCACGGTCAACGTCCTCAACCCGGAGGGCGCCGTGCGCGCGGGCACCATGGGCGTATCGATGCCGGACATGATGCACAAGATCGTGGAGCCCGGCACGGAGCGGGAGCTGCCGTACGGCCAGGAGGGCGAGCTGTGCCTCACGGGGCCGACGGTCATGCTCGGCTACGAGGGCGACGAGGAGGCGACGGCCGAGGCGCTGCGCGTGCACGCGGACGGGCGCACGTGGCTGCATACGGGCGATATCTGCGTGATGGACGAGGACGGCTACATCGCGTTCCGTCAGCGGCTGAAGCGCATGATCGTCACGTCCGGCTACAACGTCTACCCCTCGCAGGTGGAGAATGCGCTCGACGCGCTGCCCTGGGTCGAGAAGAGCTGCGTCCTCGGCGTGCCCGACCCGGTCAAGGGCAGCCGCGTGAAGGCGCTCGTCGTCCTGCGCGGCGGCCTGGGCGCGTCACAGGATCCGGCGTCGGAATCGGCGCGGAACCTGCGGAAGCGCACCCTCGCCGCCATCCGCGAGGACATCGCGGGCTACGCGCTCCCGCAGGAGATCGAATTCGTGGAGAGCCTCCCCGAGACGCTCTTCGGGAAGACCGATGTGCAGAAGTTGATGGAACGCGAGGCCGCGCGCTGAGCGTTGTGGTATACTTACAGCAAAAGTACTGAAAAACGATAGGAGGTTCTTTCCATGAGCGACAACAACAATAACAATTTCTCATCCCCGTTTGAAGGCGGGGTCTCGCCTTTCGACGCAGCGGGCGCCGAGCCGGTGGAGGCTGCGGAGCCGGTGGCGGCGGAAGCGGCTGCGCCGGAGTTCCCCGAGGCTGCCGTGGACGCGACCGCGCCTTTGGGCAGCACCCCCGGGGCCACGCCGGAGCCGGGGGCCGTCCTGTACGAGGCACCGCCCGCGCCGGAACCCGTGGCGCCGCCCGCGCCGGAGGGTTTTGCGGATGCGCCCGCGCCCGCGCCGTGGGCCTCGGTGGACACGCCGCCGCCCGCGCCGGAGGCCGCCCCGCAGTTTGGGCCGGAGACCCGGCAGTTTATGAACCAGCAGCAGGCAAACGCCTATCCGGCGCCGGACGGCCAGCAGCCGTACGGGCAGCAGCCGGAGTACGGACAGCAGCAGCCTTATGGGCAACAGCCGGCGTACGGGCAGCAGCCGGAGTACGGCCAGCAGCAGCCGTATGGGCAGCAGCCGGCATACGGGCAGCAGCCGGAGTATACGCAGCAAACTTACGGACAGCCGCCGCAGTATGGGCAAGCGTCTGCCGGATACGGGCAGTATTATGGCGGGTCGAAGCCGAACCACACGCCGTCGATGGTGCTTGGCATCCTCTCGATCTGCCTATGCTGGATACCTGTGGTCGGCCTCATCCTCGGCATCATTGGCATCGTGCAGGCGCGCAAGAACAGCTATGCCTTCACCACGACCGCCGGTTTCGTTCTGAGCATCATAGGCCTCATCATCGGCATCATCGTGTTGATCAGCGCCATCACGGCAGCAGTGGCAACAGCTTACTGGTGGTGGTAGTAGAGGAAAACCTGAAACCGGACATCACGGACACGGCGCTGATCTTCGAGGGCGGCGGCATGCGCGCGAGCTACACGGCGGGCGCCCTCGTCACGCTGCTCGAGGCGCAGCTGCACTTCGCGGACGTCTACGGCATCTCGGCTGGCTCCTCGCACACCGTCAACTACCTCTCCCGCGACATCTGGCGCGCCCGCGCCTCCTTCGTCGAGTTCATGGCGACGCCGGGCACGTCGGGCTGGGGCCAGTTCCTGCGCGGCCGTGGCTTCTTCCACGCGCGCTACATCTACCAGGAGGCCTGCATGCCCGGCGAGAAGCTGCCCTTCGACTTCGAGGCATTTTTGAACAACGAAGCCCGTGCGCACATCGAGTCCTGGTGCTACGAGACCGGCGAGACGGCCGTCTTCACGAAGGCCGACATGCCGACGCTCTACGACCTGATGACCTGCGTCCGCGCGAGCAGCACGATGCCGTTTTTCATGCCCCCCGTCCGGATCGGCGGGCGGACCTACTACGACGGCGGGATCGGCGACAGCTGGGGCCTGCCGCTCGCGCAGGCGCAGCGCGACGGCTACGAGCGCTTCTTCATCGTGCGCACCCAGCCGCGTGGCTACCGCAAAAGCCCGGACAAGCACCCCGCGCTGACGCGAGCCCTCTTCCCGGGCCGGCCCAAGATCGCCGGGCGCCTGCTCGCGCGCTGGGCCCACTACAACCGGATCCTGGACGAGGTCGACGCCCTCGAGCGCGAGGGCCGCGCCTACGTCTTCTACCCCGAGCGGATGGACATCAAGAACACGACCACCGACCAGGCGGCGCTGCGGGCGAGCTATGAAGCCGGCTACGCGCAGGCGCAGCGGGAGCTCGCCGCCTGGCGCGCCTTCCTGCGTTTGGCGTGAAGTGATTTTTTCAGGTCAGGATGTGATGTCGATCGTGAACGTGTCGCCTTCCTTGACCTCGCCGCGGATGATCTTCTCCGCGATCTGCGTCTCGATGTTCTTTTTCAAATAACGCGCGATCGGCCTGGCCCCGTACTGCGGCGAGTACGTCTCCTGCGCGATGAAGCGCGTCGTGCCCTCCGTGAAGTTCACCGTGATGCCCCTCTCCGCGAGCCGCGCCTGGATGTCCCCCAGCGCGATGTCGATGATCGCCACGATATTGTCCTCGGTCAGTGGCGAGAACACGATCACGTCGTCGATGCGGTTCAGGAACTCCGGCCGGAAATGCAGCTTCATCTCCTCGCGCACGCGGTCCTTCGCCTCCTCGGGGATCGTCCCGTCCTTCTCGATCGCGTCGATCAGCTGCGGGCTGCCGATGTTGCTCGTCATGATGACGATCGTGTTCTTGAAGTCGACCGTCCGCCCCTGGTTGTCCGTGAGCCGCCCGTCGTCGAGCAGCTGCAGCAGGATATTGAACACATCCGGGTGCGCCTTCTCGATTTCATCGAATAATATCACGCTGTACGGGCGCCGGCGCACCGCCTCGGTGAGCTGCCCGCCTTCCTCGTAGCCGACGTATCCCGGAGGCGCCCCGACGAGCCTGGACGCAGAGTGCTTCTCCATGTATTCGCTCATGTCGATGCGGATCATGTTTTTCTCGCTGTCGAACAGCGCTTCCGAGAGCGCCTTGGCGAGCTCGGTCTTGCCGACGCCCGTCGGGCCCAGGAAGATGAAGGAGCCGATCGGCTTGCCCTCGTCCTTCATGCCCGCGCGGGCGCGCAGCACCGCCTCGGACACCGCGTCGACGGCCTCGTCCTGGCCGATGACGCGGCGGTGCAGGATCTCCGGCAGGCGCAGCAGCTTCTCCTTTTCCGATTCGACGAGGCGGCTGACGGGGATGCCGGTCCAGGAGCTGACCACCTCCGCGATCTCGTCCTCCGTGACCTCCTCTTTCAGCAGCCGCTTCTCCTCGGCCGCGTCCGCCTGCTCCTTGGCGTCCTCGAGCTCTTTCTCGAGCCCGGGCAGCACGCCGTATTCGAGCTCCGCCGCCTTCTCGTAGTCCGTCTTGCGCTTGGCTTCCTCGATCTCGAGCTTCACGTCCTCGATCTTCTGCTTCGTCTCCTTGACCGCCTCGATAACGCGCTTCTCGCTCTCCCACTGCGCGGTCATCGCGTCGTTTTCGGCCTTCAGCTCCGCGAGCTCCTTCTCGAGCGCCTCGGCGCGCGCGAGGGAGTCCGCGTCGTCCTCCTTGGACAGCGCCTGCTTCTCGATCTCGAGCCGCATGATCTCGCGCCCGATCTGGTCGAGCTCCGTGGGCTTGCTGTCGATCTCCGTGCGGATCTTCGAGGCCGCCTCGTCCATGAGGTCGATCGCCTTGTCCGGCAGGAAGCGGTCGGCGATGTAGCGGTCGGACAGCACCGCGCATGCGATGAGCGCCGGGTCCGTGATGCGCACGCCGTGGTGGATCTCGAAGCGCTCCTTCAGCCCGCGCAGGATCGAGATCGTGTCCTCCACCGTCGGCTGGTCCACGAGGATCTTCTGGAAGCGGCGCTCCAGGGCCGCGTCCTTCTCGATGTATTTGCGGTACTCGTCGAGCGTCGTCGCGCCGATGCAATGCAGCTCGCCGCGCGCGAGCTTGGGCTTGAGCAAATTGCCCGCGTCCATCGCGCCCTCCGCCGCGCCCGCGCCGACGATGTTGTGGATCTCGTCGATGAACATCAGGATGCGCCCGTCGGATTTTTCGATCTCGGACAGCACGGCCTTCAGCCGCTCCTCGAATTCGCCGCGAAATTTCGCGCCCGCGATGAGCGCGCCCATATCGAGCGCGAAGATCGTCTTGTCCTTCAGCCCCTCGGGCACGTCGCCCGCGAGGATCCGCTGCGCCAGCCCCTCGACGACGGCCGTCTTGCCGACGCCCGGCTCGCCGATGAGCACGGGGTTGTTCTTCGTGCGCCGCGACAGGATTTGGATCGTGTGCCGGATCTCCTCGTCGCGCCCGATGACCGGGTCGAGCTTGCCCTCCCGCGCGAGCTGCACGAGGTCGCGCCCGTATTTCGTGAGCGCCTCGTAGCTGTCCTCGGGGTTCTGCGAGGTGATGCGCTGGCTCCCGCGCACCTTCTCGAGCTCCGCGAGGAATTTTTCCTTCGTGATGCCGCGCTTCTTGAAGATCTCCGCTGACGGCGTGCCATGCTCGTCCAGAAGCGCGAGGAACAGGTGCTCCACGCTCAGGAAGTCGTCGTTGAACGTCTTGGCGACCTTCTCCGCGTCGCCGAGCAGCTTGCCCACGCGCCGGGTGGGGTAGACCTGCTCCGCCGCGCCCGACACCTTCGGAAGCCGGTCGAGCACCCCCTCCACGTCGCGCACGGCGGTGAGCACGTCGACGCCCATCAGCTTCAGCACGCGCGGGATCAGCCCCCCGTCCTGCGTCAGCAGCGCGAGCAGCAGGTGCTCCCCGTCGAGCTGCTGGTGCCCCATCTGGATCGCGAGGTTTTGGCTCTCGGCGATGGCCGCCCGCGCATTGTCCGTAAATTTCTCAAAATTCATAGGTTCCTCCTGTTGTTTGCATATTTTCTACAGGAATGATACCACAAAAATTAGCACTCTACCATAGAGAGTGCTAATTTTTTTTCGATCCGAAGCCGGTGCGGGGCAGTGTTGTTGTGGTATAATAAACCATCAAGCTACCGGAAAGTTCAAAGGAGGTATACCATGCCTGGGGGTTCTTTGCGTGACGGAGGGGGCGCGCCGTTCGGCTCTGCCGCGAAAATCATCGGGGCGCTGCTCGTGCTCTATGCGCTCGAGACGGTGTCGTATTTCTATCTGGCGACGTGGGCGGGCCAGCGGGTCGGGAAGGCGGGCACGTGGAATCTGCAGCTGCCCATCGACGAGCACATCCCGTGGATCCCGCATATGTACGCGTACTACATCCTGTGGCCCATCCTGTGGTTCTTCGTCGTGCCGCTCCTCATTTCCTTGAGCTGCGGGCCGAAGGGGTTCTCGCGCTACGTCGCCAACTCGCTTTTGATGTACGTGGCCGGGAGCGTCATCTACCTCGTCTTCCCGACGACGACGACGGAGATGGACTTCATCGACGGGACGATCCAGGCGCTCCAGCGCAACGCGCCGTACTACACCGACATCTACGCGCTCGCGGACTCCAGCGTGAACATCTGGGGGTCCTTCCCGAGCTACCACAACTACTGGGCGTCGCTGCTCGTGCTCTTCCCGCTCTTCGGCCACGCAAAGCCGGGATGGAAGATCCTCCTGATCGCGATGGGCGGGGCCATCACGCTCTCCACGCTCACGCTGCACCAGCACTGCGTGATGGACGCCGTCCTGACCTACGCGATGACGGCCGGCTTCTATGCGCTGACGGTGCGGTTCAAATGGTTCGAAAAATGAGCCGGCGGCGCGGCGGCTGGTGTCATCGCTCTGTCACGATTTTGTAAGCGGGCGGTTTTTGACAAACATTAAAGCTACATGATAGTTTGAAGCTTATCCGATATATAGCAAGGGGGTAAGAGCTATGAGAATGATTCGTGTAAGCCAGAAGTTTGTCGTCATCGCCGCAGCGATCGCCGTTGTCGTGATCGTGCTTTTGATCATGCATACCGTGAGCCTGGCGGCCGCAGCGACGAAGCCCGGCGGCATCTACGCTGCCCTCGCCACGGCGGGCGGCCAGCAGAGCCCCGGCGCGGCGTACACGATCCCGTCGGCATGACGGGTCACAACCCAGTTCGCAACAACGAGTTTTCGATATGCTTCTGCATGGCGGCGGCCCCGGCCTCGGGGTCGCCGCTTTGCATGGCTGCAAAGATGCCGCGGTGCTCCAAGAGGATCTCCGGCAGGTCCGCCTCGCGGTAGGGCAGGATGCGCGCGCTGTAGCGGATGTACTCCTGCATGCGCGTCAGCGTGTCCGAGAGGATGCGGTTGTGCGCCGCCACGGCGATGCGGTGGTGGAAGCCCGCGTTGATCGAGCGCATCCGCTTCGCGTCGAGCCGCTCCGTGTAGAACTCCATGAAGTCCATGCTCTCCTCGATCGCCTCCATCTCCTCCTTCGAGCGCCGCAGCGTCGCCCATCGGACCGCCTGCATCTCGCTCGACATGCGCAGCGTGAAGAGGTCCTTGAGCTCCCGCGCCGAAAGGCCGATGATGAACGCGCCCCGGTTGGGGATCATCTCGACGAGCCCCTCCGCCTCGAGGTTCCGGAGCGCCTCGCGCACCGGCGTGCGGCTCACCCCGTATTTGTCCGAAAAATGCTGCTCGGTGATCTTCGCGCCCGGCAGCAGCTGCTCCGTCAGGATCTCGATGCGGATCCGGCCCGCGAGGTCCGACGAGAGGGAAGCTTGCCCTTCAACCCGCATCCCGTCAGCCCTCCCCGCGGATCAGGTTGATCCGCCCGCCGGCGAGCACCATCTGCTTTTCGGGCTGGGACAGCGCGTTCAGGACCGAAAACTGCGCGCCCGTCGAGCGGTTTGTGACAACAATAACATCCTGTGTGAGCTGCGCCCCTGCGTCCTCGATCGCGAGCACCGCGCCTGCCTTGATCTTTTCCGCGTCGGCGGGCTCGGCGAAGACCAGCGGGAGGATGCCGCTGTTGATGAGGTTCGCGCGGTGGATGCGCGCGAAGGATTTCGCGATCACGAGGTGGATGCCGAGGTAGAGCGGCACGAGCGCCGCGTGCTCGCGCGACGAGCCCTGGCCGTAGTTTTCGCCGCCGATGATGCAGCCCCCCTGCGCGGGCCCGAGCTTCGCCTTCTTCGCGCGCTCGGCGAACCCGGCGTCGATCTTCTCGAAGCAGTACTCCGCGAGGTGGGGGATGTTCGACCGGTAGGGCAGAAGCCGGCTGTCCGACGGCATGATGTCGTCCGTCGTGATGTTGTCGCCGGTCAGCAGGACGACCTCGCCCGTGATGGCCGCACCCTCCTTCACGGACTTGCCGCGCGGGAAGGGCTTGATGTTCGGCCCCATGACGACGTCGGGCGCCGCGCCCGGGGCGGGCGGGGGCACCATGAAGTTGTTTGCGCGCTTGAACGCGTCCTCCTTCGGCGCCGGGATCTCCGGGAGCTCGATGCCGAGCGCGCCGTGGGACGAAAGCCCGTCCGTGAGCGCGCCGGTGACCGCGCTGACCGCGGCCGTCTCGGGGCTCACGAGGTAGACCTCCGCGTCGTTCGTGCCGCTGCGGCCCTTGAAATTGCGGTTGAAGGTGCGCAGGGAGACCGCGCCGCTCTTCGGGCTCTGGCCCATGCCGATGCAAGGGCCGCAGCCGTTTTCGATGATGCGCGCGCCCGCGTCGATCAGGTCCGCCAGCGCGCCGTTGCGCGCGAGCTCCGACAGGATGGCTGCCGAGCCCGGCGAGATCACGAGGCTCACGTCCGGGTGCACCTTGCGCCCGCGCAGGATGGCCGCCGTCCGCATCAGGTCCGTGTAGGAGGAATTGGTGCAGCTGCCGATCGCCACCTGGTCGACCTTGATCGGCCCGATCGTGCGCACGGCCTCCACGTTGTCCGGGCTGTGCGGCTTCGCCGCGAGCGGCTCCACGAGCGACAGGTCCACGACCAGCGTCTCGTCGTACGCGGCGCCCGGGTCCGCCGCGAGCGGCGCCCACGCGTCCGCGCGCCCCTGCTGCGCGAGGTATTCCCTCGTGCGCTCGTCGGACGGGAAGACCGACGTCGTCGCGCCGAGCTCCGCGCCCATATTCGTGATCGTCGCCCGGTCCGTCACGGAGAGCGACCGCACGCCCTCGCCGAAATACTCGACGATGCGCCCGACGCCGCCCTTGACGGTGAGCTCCTTCAGCACGGTGAGGATCACGTCCTTCGCAGAGACCCAGGGCCTGAGCGCGCCCTTCAGCTCGACGCCGATCACCTTCGGCACGGCGAGGGCGTACGTCCCCTGCGCCATCGCGATCGCGACGTCGAGGCCGCCCGCGCCGATCGCGATCATGGCGAGCCCGCCGCCCGTCGGCGTGTGGCTGTCGCTGCCGAGCAGCGTCTTGCCGGGCACGCCGTAGTTTTCGAGGTGGAGCTGGTGGCAGATGCCGCCGCCCGGCTTCTGGAACAGGACGCCGTGCCGCGCCGCCACGCTCGCGATGAAGGCGTGGTCGTCCGCGTTCTCAAACCCCGTCTGGAGCATGTTGTGGTCGATGTACGCCACGGAAAGCTCGGTCTTCACCTGCCCCACGTCCATCGCCTCGAGCTGCAGATAGACCATCGTCCCTGTGCTGTCCTGCGTCAGGGTCTGGTCGATGCGGATCACGATCTCCTCGCCGGGCGTCAGCGACCCGGAAATCAAATGCTCCTCCAGTATTTTGTAGGCAAGTGTACTCATCAGATTCTCCTCCATGATTGTATTTCTGTATTTCAGTATACACCCGGGCGGGCGGTCGCCGGGAAAAATTTTTTGTTTCATTTCCGATTTTGCGGGTAAAAAACAAGTAATAATAATTTGACACGCCGCAGGGGCAGAAGCTATACTGACAGATATACCCGATCAGGATCGTCTTCGATATAGGTGCGGCTTGCACATGACATAGTAGAAAGGGAAGGATTATGTCAAATATTTTTTTGAAGAACCGCACTATCAACGAGTTCCGCTGGGAGAACCTGGGGGACGTCAAGGCCGGGCGCGAGGATCTGGGGGAGGAGATGCCCGTCGTCGTCTACCGGTTGATGCAGTTCACGATGCTTGACGTGCTGACGAAGGAGTTTGGCTCCGATAAGGCGAACGAGTTCTTCACGAAGGCGGGCTTCCTGGCAGGGTCGGAGTTTGCGAAGAACGTGCTCGACCTGACGGTGGACTTCAATACATTCCTGTCGAACCTGACGCAGGCGCTCGTGGATCTGAAGATCGGCGTGCTGCGCATGGAGGCGTTCGAGGTCGAGAGCGGGAAGCTCGTGCTGACGGTCGGGCAGGACCTCGACTGCAGCGGGCTGCCGGTCACGAACGAGACCGTCTGCCACTACGACGAGGGTTTCATCGCGGGCATCCTGCACGCCTACACGGGCAAGCCGTACAGCGTGAAAGAGGTCGATTGCTGGGCATCCGGCGACCGCGTATGCCGCTTCAACGCGGAAGTCGCGAGCTGACGCCGCCCTGGCCGGCAAACGAGGAGAGGTTTGTGGGGTAAGGACATCGCAACGAAAGATGAACTTGAAAAATTATTCAATTACATGGGGGATCTCCTGTACGCCCCCAGGCAGGCCCATATCGAGCCTGCTGAATTCAGTGACGATTTAAAGGATTTTGCCGAGGGCCTCTCCGTCTTCGGCAGGATGGTGGGGGAGACGCGGACGCTGGCCAACCAGCTTTCGCGCGGCGAGCTCAACATCGAGCTGCCCTCGCACGACAACGAGCTGGCGGCGCCGCTGAAGGCGCTGCACGCGACGCTCAAGCACCTCGCGTGGCAGACGAAGCAGGTCGCGCGCGGGGACTACAGCCAGCACATCAATTTCATGGGCGAGTTTGCGGATTCGTTCAACGACATGATCAGCCAGCTCGAGACGCAGCGGCACCGCCTGCAGCAGGAGATGAGCCTCGTCGGCCGCCAGGTCGAGGACCTCGAGCGCTCCTCGTCCCTCTTCGAGGCGATCTCGGGCAGCATGCCGGAGTGGATCGTCATGGTCGACAAGGAGACGGGCGAGCACCTCTTTGTGAACCACCCACCCGAGAGCGTGCTGGCCAGCGAGATCTTCGAGAAGCAGCTCTTTGAGATCCTGCTCGAGTACGCGAAGCCGATGCAGATGAGCGACGAGCCGCGCACGGAGTCGTTTTCGCTCATCAGCGACGTGGCGCTGCAATACTTCGAGCTGCGCCTCTACCCGATCATGTGGTACCAGCACGAGGCCGTGGCCTGCGTGCTCACGGACGTGACGCAGGAAATGGAGGAGCACAGCCGCCTTGAGGACGTGGCGTACCGCGACACGCAGACGGGCGTGTTCAACCGGCATTTCGGGATGCAGAAGCTCGGCGAATGGGTCGGCGACGAGAAGGAGTTTTTCCTCGTCTTCGTCGACATGGACATGCTGAAATACGTGAACGACGAGTTCGGGCACGGCGAGGGCGACATCTACATCAAGACCGTCGCGGATCTGCTCGCGGGCGTGTCCGGCGAGGCGATCGTCAGCCGGCTCGGCGGCGACGAGTTCATGGTGCTGCTCGCGAAGAAGGACGCCGGCGGGCGCGACTTCCGCGGCATGGAGGAGCTGTTCGAGCACCTCCGCGACACGCTCGCGGCCTCCTCACAGGTCAATGAGAAGGGCGAGGTGCGCTACGCGCGCAGCATGAGCATCGGCATCGTCGATGTCAAGAAGGGCAACCGCCTCAGCTCCAGCGACCTGCTCTCGCTCGCCGACGAGCGGATGTACAACTACAAGCGCGCCCACAAGAAGGACCGCCGCGTCTGAGCGGACGCGCGGCGCCCTAAAGCAGCGACTTGCCCACGCCGAGCGTGATGACCTCGCACCCCTCTTCCGTGATGACGACGGTGTCCTCGATGCGGACGCCGCCCCAGCCCCCGATGTAGACGCCGGGCTCGATCGTGACGACCATGCCGGCCTCCAGCACCGCGTCGGATTTTTTCCCGATGCGCGGGTCCTCGTGGATCTCCGTGCCGACCCCGTGCCCCGTGGTGTGGATGAAATAACGCCCGAAGCCCGCCTGCTCGATGATGCCGCGGCAGACGGCGTCGAGGTCCTTGCACGCCATGCCGGGCCTTGCGGCCTCGATGCCGGCAAGCTGCGCCGTCAGGACGATGTCGTAGATGCGCGCCTGCTTCGCCGTCGGACGCCGCGGCGCCCCTTTGCCGCCGGACGCCTTGCCGCCTGCGACGAAAAAGGTGCGCGTCATGTCGCTGCAGAAGCCGTCCTTCGTGACGCCGAAGTCGATGGTGACGAAATCGCCTTTGCGCAGCATGCGGTTGGTGGGCACGGCATGCGGCTGCGCGCCGTTCTTGCCCGAGGCGATGATGGGCGGGAAGGACAGGTCGTCCGCGCCGAGCTCTTTGGCGAGGGCGGTCATGCGGGCGGCGAGCCCCTTTTCCGTGGCGCCCGGGACGAGCTGCGGGAGGATGCGCAAAAAGACCTCGCTGCCGATGGCGGCGGCGGCCTTCAGGGTTTCGATTTCTTTTTTTGTCTTGACGATGCTCATAGGTTGTTCAAATCCGGCGACGAGAGGTGGATCGGCTTGCAGGCCACGAACGCCCCGGCCCCTTTCTCCCCGAGGAATTTGCCGTCTTTGTATACGAGCCGGCCGCGGCTCCACGTCTGCTCGGGGTAGCCTTTGAGCGCCACGCCCTCCCAGATGGTGTGGTCGGTCGCGCCGTGCATGTTTTTGTTTTCGATCGTGACGCGCGCCTTCGGGTCGTAGACGACGATGTCCGCGTCGCGGCCGATCTCGATCGCGCCTTTCCTGTGCGCGAGGCCGAAGATCTTGGCGACGTTCGTGGCGCAGACCTCGACGGCTTTGTTATAGGAGATGCGCCCTTTGTTTGCCTCCGACAGCATGTACGGGTACATGTTTTCGATGCCCGCGCAGCCGTTGGGGATCTTGCGGAAGTCGGCCTTGCCCCAGTCCTTTTCTTTTTTCAGGAAGGGGCAGTGGTCGGTCGCGACCGTGGAGACGGCGCCGTTTGCGATGCCCTCCCACAGGGCGCGCTGCGAGGCCTTGCCCTTCATCGGCGGCGAGCAGACGAAGTTGCGGCCGTCGGGCCTCTTGTAGACGTCGCTTGTGAAGTGCAGGTACTGCGGGCAGGTCTCCGCGAAGACGGGCAGCCCCTCCGCGCGGGCGCGCGTGACCGCTTCCATGCCCTGCGCGTTCGCGAGGTGCACGATGTACAGCGGTGCCCCCGCGGCCTTCGCGAGGTTGATCGCGCGGACGTCCGCCTCGCCCTCGACCGCCTCGGGCCGGGATAGGTAGTGGTACCACGCCGAGAGCTTTTTCTCGCGCACGTATTTTTCCGTGAAGTAGTTGACGAGGTCGTTGTTTTCCGCGTGCACGCCGATGAGGGCGCCGATGCTCTTGCTGTGGTCCAGCACCTCGTAGAACACGCCGTCGCTCACGCCGAAGTCGTACACCATGAAGACCTTGAAGCTCGGGACGCCGGCCTTGACCGCGTCCGCCATCGAGTGGAGCAGTTTGCCAGAGACGTCCTTGACGCCGATGTGGAAGGAGTAGTCGACGCAGGCCTGCGGCGCCGCGATGGCGTCGCGCCTGGCGATGGCGTCGGGGAAGGGCTCGCCGAAGTCCTGCAGGATGAAGTCGAAAACGGTCGTCGTGCCGCCGCAGGCCGCGGCGCGCGTGCCCGTCTCGTAGTCGTCCGTCGAGATCGTGCCGCCGAAGGGCATCGCCAGGTGGGTGTGCGCGTCGATCGCGCCGGGCAGCACGAGCTTGCCCCGGCAGCCTACGACGGAGGTTGCCGCGTCCGGTTTGATGCTCTGCGCGATCTGCGTGATCCGCCCGCCGGAGACGGCAACGTCCGCCCTGAACGTCGAGCTGTCGGTGACGACCTTGCCGCCCTTGAAGAGGGTATCGATAGCCATGTTGTTCTCTCCTTTCGATCCGAAGGTATGTTTTAGTATAACATGTTATGGGAGCCGTAGGGGCGGATGGCAATCCGCCCGGGAGCGGATGGCGGATGCTGGCGCATCCGCTTTGGATTCGAGTCTGGATTCCGGGTCAAGCCCGGAATGACAGCACGTCTTGTCATTCCGGGCTTGACCCGGAATCCAAACATTGAAATCAAAGGCAGCCGTAAGGCTGCCAACCATTCAACGGGGCTGGAAAAGCTGCGTGAACGCTTCCGCCAGCGCCGGCTCTGTGGCCAGCGTGCGGCAGCCGTATTCGGCGGCGTGTATGGTCTCGGCAGGAAGGGCGGGGATGAAGACCGGGTCTTTCAACGCGAGGAAGCGCGTCAGCTCGCGCAGGTTGACGCCCGCGCTCATCTTGTTGACGATATACGACACGGGGACGCCGCGGGCTTCGGCGGCGCGGACGTCCTCCATGATGCGCACGGAGGCGAGCAGGCGCGAGGGCTGCGGGTCGACGACGCATAGGATGCGGTCCAAGCCGGAGAGGATGTCGCGCGCCGTGTCCCGGCCTTCTGCGAGCAGCGCCGCCGACACATCGCACAGGACCATGTCGCCCGGGAGGGTGTGCAGGAGCCGGACGAGCCCCGCCGTGCCCGGGTGGGCGCCCCCCTCGCCGGGCACGCGCAGCGCCCAGTTGACGGCGCCCGAGAGGTTTTGGGGCTGCGCCGGGAGGGGGCCGCCGTCCTTTGCGAGCCGGTAGTAGGAGGCGAAGCCGCGCCCCGCGAAGCGCCGGTCGCAGCCGAGCTGGTCGTAGGGGCTGCCGGCGCGCGCGCCGGAGGCGGGCGACAGCTCCAGCGCGGTGACCGCCATGCGCCGCTCGGCTGCGCCCGCCCCGGCGAGCCACTCGGCCGCGGCAAGGGCAAGCGTCGTGCTGCCGGCACCCGCGCAGACGCCGACAAACCCGACCTTGCGGAGGGGTTTTTCGGCGCGTTTCGCCGGAGATGCCATATGCTCGATGGAGAGTCGCCGCACGAAGCGGCCGCCGCCATGATTAAACATAATTGTTATTGTATTCCATATAACAATATTTGTCAAATGCTTATTATAGGAAGCCTCTCGATGCCTTGCCTGCCCGCAGAAAAGTTTGCAAATTTGTAATCAGGGAGACTCTTCCTCTTCCTTGCGGCGTTTTTTTGCTGCCAGCAGGATGAGGGCTGCTATGCCTACCCCTACCAGGATGAAGGCGATGGTGCGCACGGTGTGCTGCGTGGCCGCGCCCGCCGCGTTCGCCGCGCTGTCAACAGCGCCTGCCGGCCCGCCAATGAGCGCTTCTTCGATGCCGTCACCGTTTCCGAGCCCGCTGCTCCCGGACTTGACCTGGGAGCCAGGATCCTTGCCGGCCGCAGCGGTCGTCCCCGTGCTGGCCGTGCTGCTGCTCGTATTGCTGTCGGCGTTCGAGCTGCCGCTTGCGCTGCCCGAGCCGCTCCCGGTTGCATTGCCTGACGAACCGCTCGTGCCGCCCGCCTTGCCGCCCGCCGCGCTTTCCGGCACGATCAGGGTGATCGGCTCGGAGTGGCCGTCGGAGTATTCGGCGTAGAGCGTGTGGGTGCCCGCCGGATACGTCGTCAGATGGTTTTCGTGCAGGCGGATGACCGTGCTGCCTTCCCATTTGTCGTATTCGGACGCCGGGATCACCCCGCCGCCGTAGGTCAGCTGCACGAATTTCACATACGGTGCGTCGATGCGCGCGGTCAGGTCGCCCTCGCCGCTCCAGGTTCCGAAGTCCTCGAGGATATGGTAGACCGTCAGCTTCGGGATCGCCCGCGCCTCTTTGTGGCTGCCGTCATGCGCGCAGACGCGCGTCTCCACGCCCGCCGCGTCCTCTGTCGCCGGCGTGGTCACGATCCAGTCGCCCCAGGCGTGGCCGAGGGCCGGCGTCGCGTTGCCCGTGTGCGAATCCCCACAGCCGTCGACCCGGCACGTGTATGTCGTATAGCCGCCCGCCTCGCACGTCGGGGCGGTGTAGGCGCCCTCGTCCCAGTCGTGAACGACATGGATCGTGCCCTGTGCCGTGAGCACGCCGGAGCCGCCGTATGTCGCCTTGTTGTACGCGATCTCAATCTCATAATGTACCGTCAGGCCTGCGAGCGCCGCCTGAGGTGTGACATCGAAGTCGATGGCTCCTGACGTGAACGGGATGCCGGGGGCTCCCGGCCAGGCCCATGTGCCGCCCTTCCTGTCTCCGGACGCATACGGGCTCCATTCCATTTCGTTTACCATGTAGTTGCCGACAAGACTGACCGTCAGATCGTCCTTTGAGACATCCGCGTTCTCCACCCACCAGGTAAACGCAGGAATCGCATTTCCGTATCGATAAAGGTCGCCTTCGGCCGGCGCGTCCGGCAGGATGTCCATCGCAAGCCCGGCCACATCGCCATGGACGAGCGTGAT
>JAISTX010000026.1 GCA_031272365.1 Eubacteriales Family XIII. Incertae Sedis bacterium | reverse complement strand
GCGGAAATCGGGGTGGAAGGTGAGCGCCACGACATCGCCCGCGTCCTCGAACAGCGGGACAAACACGGTGCTGCCGCCAACCGAATAATAATCCCCTGCCTTCTTCGTCACGCCTTCGGCGCCCTTGACCGCCCAGGCCGTGAAGACCTTGCCGGCGGGCGGGACGATGCCTTCCGCGCCCATCACGCGCGCCGTTTTGCCGAGCGCGTACAGATCGCCATCGACCGGCGCCGTGCCCGTGCCCTCGCCGAGCTCGTAGGCCACCGAGAAGCCGTCGACCTTCCACAGCGCGTAGAGCTTCATGTCGCCGCCGATCGTCTGGTTGTCCCAGCCGAAGCGCATCGCGTGTTTGCCCTCATAGAGCCAGATCCAGGCAACGAACTCGCCCTTGCCGGCCACCTGCTGGCCCGCCGTGTAGATGCCGGGGTCGGAGATCGTCCGGCCAGCCTCGACCGTGATGTCGCTGCCTACAAGGTGCGCCCCGCCGATCGCGTCATAGAAGCTCACCGTGCACGGCTCTTTCACCCATTTCGCAAACACGATCAGGTTGTTTTGCGGCATCGTGGCTTCCTCGCCCAGCGTGAAGACGCGCGCGCCTTCATTGGCCGGATCGTCCATATACCAGCCCGCGAAGCTGTAGCCCTCGCGCTGCGGCATGAGGTCGCCGTCCAGGTAGGCCTGTGCATCGGCAGTCAGGCTATTATAGATGTTGGCTCCGTACTTGATGCCCGTCACGTCCTGCGGGAACGCGGTCACGGACGCCTCGTCGCCGACGGCGACGTTCTTGTCGAAGACCACGCCCGCGGTCGCGCGCATATAGTAGCGGTCGAAGCGGTAGGCCTTGTCGACGCCCGTCGTGCCGGTGCCGTTGCGGCTGCCGCCCGAGCCGTAGTCTTTGCCGGTGTTGGTCAGGATCTGGTACCACATGGAGGCGGTCACCGTCGTGCCCGGGGCCGCACCCGGCGCGCCAACCATCCCGGGGATGGCCATCATGCTCGTCGTTTTCACCGTCTGATAATTCACACCGGTGATCGTATCGCCGTAGTGGCCGGCCCGCAGCTCCGTCAGATAGGCGATCTCCTCGAAGTACAGCGTCTGCCCGATGCCGGCCGGCGTGAATTTGCGGACGCTCTCGTCGCCGTTCGCAAACCGCTCCGCCGCCTGCTCCTGGTCGAGCGCCTCGGCGTAGTAGCGGTACCATGTGTAGTAGTCGACATTGTTGTACGCCGCGTAGATCGTGTAGCCGTGCCCGCCGTCCATCAGCAGATAGTTTTCCGTGAACAGAAACAGCCTGGAGATGAGCTTCGTGATGCCGCCGGTCGTGGAGGCCACGATGTCGCTCACGGCAGCATTGTTATCGCCGTTCTTGTCGGAGTCGTTGGACAGAGCCCAACGGTAATCCGAATACTTCATCGACCGAGGCAGCAGCCATTCGTAAAAATTGTAGGTCGTCCCCTTGTAGTCAATCGAAGAAAGCACGGCATCCCCGGTTCCGCCAATAGGAAACAGACTTCCGATGCTGTCCCCGACCTTGGCCGACAGCGTGTATTCCCCGGAGCCATAGACCGCCCCGCCGCTCGCGATCGTCGCGGCGTACGCGCTGTCCTTGGTGCCACGTTGCCCGGTGCCTCCCGCCGTTTCATAATCCCAATGATTCTTCTTCACGCGCAGCCGCGTGTCGAACGTCATCGTGAAGACCTCGCGGTCGAAGTACGCGTTCACGATCGTGCTGCCGTCTCCCGCGAGCGCGGGGGACGAGAGGCGCGCGAGCGACGCCCAGTAGTTGTCGTTCGGGTACGCGCCCGGGAAGTCCTGCCCAAGCGCCTGCGCGGCGGCCAGCAGCCCCGCGACCTCCGCGTTGCCCTTCTCGGTGTCGTCGCCGTCAAAACGCTCGCCGAACACCGTGCCGACCGGCTTCGCCATATCATCCTCATTCCCAATAATAAATGTAGAATAATAATCATAATCCGCATCTGATTCCGGATCACGCCCCAGATTCTCTTTCTCGAGCCACATCACGACCCTGTAGCCGACGTTCTCGCCTTCCCAGACCGCGAAGAGCTCCAGTGGCGCTTCGACGGGCGCCGCGAAATCGTAGGGCGTGCGCTCGTCGGCCTGCTTGCTTGCATCGCTGTCGAGCGTCCAGTACAGGAAGTGATAGCCGCTGCGCACCGGCGCCGGGTCGGGCGCGGCCACAGGCTGCCCCTTCTCCACGGCCTTGTACGCGACCGGCGTGCCCCCGGACTGGAAGGTCACGAGGACGGTGGATGTCACATACGGCAGCAGCGTGATGTCTTCCGTCACAGCCTGCCCGCCGAACACAAACGGCGTCGGCGGCACTGCCGCGTCGCCTTCGAGATACCAGTAGGAAACGAGCTCGCCGTCCCCGACCGGGATCTGCGCGAGCGTGTCGGCCGGGGGCTGCGCCAGCGTCGCGCCGATGTCCAGCACGACGGTGTGGATGACGACCTCGTCGCCGCCCGCGGAGCTCTTGAACTTCACGAGCGCCGTGACGGGCTCCTCTTCCTCTTCTTCGACCACCTCGGGTCCCTCGCCCTCCAGCGTCTCAATTTCGCTGCCGAGCGTAGCGATTCCTGATGCCTCATCATTCCCGGGCGTGGCAGCCTCGGCGTCGCCATCCGCAGGCACGATCACCTCGGCGTCGCCGTCCGCAGGCTCGTTATTCCCGGATTCGTCCTGGGAGTCCACCTGCCCGGCCGCCATGCCATCCACCGGTGCCTCCACCGTTTCTTCCGTCGGCGCGACCAGCTCCACCGGCATCTCGTCCGCGTAAGCGCCGATTCCGCTCATCGCGACCGCAAACACCATGGCAAGCGCCAGGAATGTCGTCCACCCCTTGCGCATTTTCGTTTGTCCGTACATCGTCTTCATCGTTTTCCCTTGCCCCCTCTTCCGGGACGCCGAGGGCGGCGTCCCCTACTTCCCCGGGTCGCCGAGGGCGGCGTCCCCTGCGTTTGTTGTCTTGGTATTCTATAAGTACCCGAAATAACGACTTTTAAACTTGAAAAACGTGTGTTTAGTAAGAAAAGAAGATTGTTATATATCAATAAATAAACTTGACTATTTCACGATGAATATGTTAATATTCTTCACGAGGTGAAGCATATGTCTATCAATGCAAATATTCTGGATCGCATGGTGCCCATTACATTATTCAACAAGGGGCTTGCTTCCAGGATTTTTGACCGGCTACGGGTGGAGCGACAGTTGATTGTTTTGAAAAACAATCAGCCCGCTGCCGTCATCCTGTCGCCGGAAGAATACCGGCGGCTGTCGGAAGCCGAGGAAGACCTGTCCCTGTTGCGGCTTGCCGAAGCGCGTTTGACTGCCGGGTGGGAAGCGCGTGCGGTTCCTTCCGATGAATTTTGGAAGCACGCCGGTGTCGCCGAGGAGGCAACGAAAGACGCGGCCACACCGGAGGTCGAATGAGCTGGAAGGTTGCCTTTCTGCCGGAGGTGGCGGACGACATCAAAAGAATCGACGGTTCCATCGTCGCACAAATCAGAAAAGGGATCGAAAAAGTTGCGGAGAACCCCCTTCCGAAAAGCGAAGGCGGCTATGGCGAGCCGTTGGGTCATATCGGCGGCACAAACCTGACCGGTCTCTACAAAATCAAATTCCGCGGCATCGGGCAACGGGTGGTCTACGCGCTGAAACGGACAGAAACCGAGATGTTCGTCGTCGTCATCGGAATGCGCGAAGACAACGAAGCCTACCGGGAAGCGGGACTGCGCCGTAGCAAACACCAGCTATAAGATGGCATCAGTACGGCTCAAGCACGCAATCCGCAGAAACGTTTCGATTTTTGCAGGAAAATGAGCTTTCGCACTACAAATATGCAAACGTTTCTGCGGATTTCTGTCGCTACCCGCAGAAACGTTTCGATTTTCGTATGAGGATGGATGCGCTACGCGAGTGCCGTCTGCTCCTCCTGCGCGTCTTCCGCATCCTTCCGGCGCATGGCCAGCGCCGCCGTGAGGACCGCCGCTGCCGTCACCACCGCCTGCAGCAGCGTGTACTCGTCGGCCAGCGCCATGCTGCCGAGGAAGTCCTCGGTGAAGACCCAGACCAGGGCCCCGAGCGCCGCGGCTGCTGCCGCCGCGATCGTGAGGATCCGCTGCCTACGCGTGCCTTCCCCGTGGCGCGCATCCGCAGCCGCTTCCGCCTCCGCACCCTCTTCACGCCGACGCCGCACGAACGCGATGGCCGCCATCGCGACCGCCGCCGCCATGAGCAGCAGGTTCAGCAACGGCCAGGTCTGCTCTGCCACCGCGCGCGGGGCTTCCTCGTCCGCGATGAGCTCCTGATCCGCCGCGTCCCCGGCGGCCTGCGGCGCGATCGCGTCCGCAATCGCCTCGGCCGCGCCGTTCAGCGCATCCGCGGCTGCCTGGATCGGCGCGGGCACCGCAGCAGCGGCCGGCGCCACATTTGTTATTGTCTGATAGACCGTCGTCG
>JAISTX010000040.1 GCA_031272365.1 Eubacteriales Family XIII. Incertae Sedis bacterium | reverse complement strand
GCGTAGTGGAAGCAGATGCCAGCCGCGTGCCCGCGGCTGGCTTTGATTGAGGCATGGATTCCGGGCTTGACCCATACGCAATGTCATTCCGGGCTTGACCCGGAATCCATGCTCAAATCGAAAGCCGGATGCGTCTGCATCCGGCTCTCATCTTTTTCATAATAACATCCGCCGATCATCGGCGAAACAGTGTCAGATGCCGAGCAGCCTGTGGATCACGAGCACCACATCCGCCATCGTCAGCCTCCCGTCGCCGTCCATGTCGACGGCCAGCGTCTGCCCGTCCGTGGGGGTGTCGAGCTCGAGGATGACGCGCACGAGCTGCAACCCTCACCCCAACTTGTCGCCCGAGCATTTTGGTGTTATTCTGAGTGATGGAGGAAGAATGCATGCCTAAGATTTTTGTGCTTCGCGGATACACCATCTCGTTCTATTCGGACGATCATCTTCCTGTCCATGTCCATGCCATTGGAAACGATGGGTATCTTATTCGCGATTACCCCGGGGTGACTCGAGAATGCGAGGGTATGAAACAGGGGGACAGGAGAGCTGTTGAGGAGTGGATTGATGCTCATTGGGACATCATCATCTTCCAATGGAATGAATTCTTCAAGAGCAACCCCGAGAACTTATTTGTTGTGGAGGTATGAGATGTACGTAATATCCGAAGTCAAACCTGTAGATAGATACGCCCTGCTCTTCACGTTCAAAGACGGAAAAAGGGTTCTCTTCGATTTTTCGAAGTTTGAACGGGAGTTTTGGTTTGAGAGAGTTGCAGAACGATTCCTTGATTACGAAATAGATGTCTCCGGGATTTGGTGGGGCGAAGACGGGATTTCTCCAATTGAGATATATAAAGAAGGAATTGATCTGACGAAAATCGAAGTTGTTGCTTGAGGATTGTCCCTGGAATCCATGCTCAAATCGAAAGCCGGATGCGTCTGCATCCGGCTCTCATCTTTTTCATAATAACATCCGCCGATCATCGGCGAAACAGTGTCAGATGCCGAGCAGCTTGTGGATCACGAGCACCACATCCGCCATCGTCAGCCTCCCGTCGTCGTCCATGTCGACGGCCAGCGTCTGCCCGTCCGTGGGGGCGTCGAGCTCGAGGATGACGCGCACGAGCTGCGTGATGTCGCTCATCGTCACAAGGCCGTCCCCGTCGATGTCGCCCGAGCCGGGCTCGCCTGTCGGTACGACCCGCTCGTAATCCCATCCACCCGTTGCGTTAGGCGTGACAATGAATTTCTCACCGTTGACAACAAGTGTATGCGCGCTGTCATGTGACAGCATGAAATATAAGTTCGTATCATAGTAGCTGCCCGAGCCGTGTATCGTGTTATATGTACTCTCCGGTGTGGCTATGGCAAAGTTCTCTGCAGTGACACTGGACTCGTTGTAGTAGTAGCGATGCAGTCCGCCAGTATAGTAAAGTTCGTCGTCTACGTAGACCTCGAAATAATCGGCCTTTTCCAGGAGACGAACCGCTGTATCAAACCGCATCGCACCGACCACGGCAACTCTGCTTTGATATGATGTGGTGCGATCCTGCCATATAGCATTTCCGGTCTTTATCATCTTAAAGGAGCCACCAGTCCATATCAAATCACCGCCGATGGCAGCACCGGTGAAGTCCGTGATGGTTGTGACATTGCCTCCGGTGATGTAGACGGTACCGGCGCAGTCTGCTGACTTGTTGCCGCCGCCGATACCCTGACCTGTGGCCTTGTTGATCAGTACCACCTCACCACCGGCGATGGTCACATCGTCGTTCTTAATGCCAACAGTAGAAGCCGTCATGCCCGCGTCGCCGCCGATCAGGGGCCCTGTCTTGGAGCCCTTGATGAAGATATGTCCGCTCTCGATGGTCAGGGCACCGCCGGCCTCATTGGTACCGCCGCCGATACCGGCACCCTGGGAATACTTGTAGCCGTATAGCACACCATCACCATCTGAACCCCCGTCTATCGTAAGCGCAGTGCCTTTTGGCAGATGGATGAAGCCATATGTGGTGTAGCTTGTAGCTTCCAGCAGGTTCGTGCCTTCAAGCGACAAACGGTTTCCTGTACCGTGGAAATCAAATGCCGGGTGTGATCTGCTTGTAAAATCGCGAATATCAAAGGTGTGAGCCGGAGGCGAACACCATCATTTCACTCAAGATACGCGCGCATCCGGCAGCCGCACAGCCGACATCCAGCAACAGCATACCCGATTGGCTTCATGGGCTGTTTTTGGTAGAATAGGCGGGGACTGATTCTTTGCAATTTTAAGGAGGGCGTTATGTCTTACAAAGAGCTGATACCGGAGGGGGAATATCGGGAGATTGTGGCGCGCGACGAGGCGCGGGCGCAGGCGATGATCGACCTGCTGTTCGCCGCCGAGAAGACCGACCCGCGCGTGAAATTCATGAACATCCGGCCCATGGTCACGATCAAGCGGATGTTCGAGGAGAGCGCGGCGCTGTGGCCGGACCGGCCGGCGTTCTGGGAGAAGCCGTCGCGCAAGGAGCCGTACCGCATGATCCCGTACACCGAGGCGCTCGCGCGCGTGAACGCGCTGGGCACGGGCCTGCACGGGCGCGGGATGCGCGGCGCGCACATCGCCGTCATGGGCGACAACAGCTACGCGTGGGCCACGGCCTACCTCGCCATCGTCGGCGGCACCGGCGTCGTCGTCCCGCTCGACAAGGAGCTGCCGAAGGCGGAGATCGAGCAGCTGCTCGAGATCGGCGACGTGGAGGCCATCTTCTACCACAAAAAATACGCGCCGATGATGGAGGAGATCCGCGCGGGCGGCAAGACCAAGCTCTCCCTGTTTGTGAATAACGGAGACCGCGTTGGCGGCGTGACAGACGACTTGAGGGATTTCGAGGTGAGCGCGGACACCATCGTCGCCGAAGGGCAGAAGCTCTTGGATGAAGGCAACCGCGATTTCCTGGACGCGCAGATCGACGCGGAGCGGCTCGGCATCCTGCTCTTCACGGCGGGCACAACGGGCTTCGCGAAGGGCGTCATGCTCAGCCACAAAAACATCTGCGCGGAGATGATGATCCCGACGGTCGTCATCGGCATCGTGCCGACGGACGTGTTCTTCTCGGTGCTGCCCATCCACCACACCTACGAGGGGACGTGCGGCTTCCTCATCCCGCTCGCGCAGGGCGCGTCGATCGCCTACTGCGAGGGGCTGCGCCACATCGTCGAAAACCTCTCCGAGGCGCACCCGACGATTTTCCTCGGCGTGCCGTTGCTCTTCGAAAACCTCTACAAGAAGATCTGGCAGAACATCGAGAAGCAGGGCAAGACGAAGCTCGTGCAGTCCGTGATGAAAGTCAACCACGGCACGCGCAAGATCGGGCTCGACCTCGGCAACATATTCTTCAAGCAGATCCGCGCGCTGTTCGGCGGGCAGATGCGGCTGCTCATCTGCGGCGGGGCGGCGATCGACCCGGCGGTCGTGGACGGCATCAAGGAGTTCGGCATCAACACGGTGCAGGGCTACGGGCTGACGGAGTGCTCGCCGATCGCGGCGCTCAACCCGATCTTCGGCGGCAACAGCGCGAGCGCGGGTTACCTCGTGCCGGGCTTCGACGCAAAGATCACAGAGGCGGATCCGGAGACGGGCATCGGCGAGATTTGCCTCAAAGGCGAGCACGTGATGATGGGTTATTACAAAAACGAGGAGGCGACGAGCGAGGTGATGGAGGACGGGTGGTTCCACACGGGCGACTACGGCTACGTCGACAAGGACCGTTTCGTCTTCATCACGGGGCGCAAGAAGAACGTCATTATTACAAAGAACGGCAAGAACGTCTACCCCGAGGAGCTCGAGTACCTGCTCGCGCGGCACGGCATCATCGGCGAGCTCATGGTCTGGGAGGCGAGCAGCGCGAAGGACGACGACACGATCATCGCGGTGACGGTCGTGCCGGACGCGGAGTACGTCGAGGCCAACCTCGGCGCGGGCGCCACGGACGAGGCGCTGGGCAAGGCGCTCTGGGAGGCGGTCGACGCGGTGAACGCGGAGCAGCCAATCTTCAAGAAGATCCGCAAGGTCTACCTGCGCAAGGAGCCCTTCGACATCACGACCAAGAAGACGATCCGCCGCTTCAACCAGGACAACAGGGCCGGCATCGAGGTGTGACAACCTATGGTATAATAGGTCACGACTACTGTTGTTGAAGGAGGTATGGACATGATGTGGGTTTGCAATGTTTGCGGTTATGAAGTTGAAAGCGGCGAGAAGCCGGAGGAATGCCCGATTTGCGGCGCCGGCGCGGAAGCTTTCGAAGAGAAATAGTATAGAAAGGCAAGGAACGAGAAATGGAAGCAAAGATCATTGAAGCGCTGGGCAAGATCCGGCCGTATCTGCAGCGCGACGGCGGCGACGTCGAGTTCGTCGAGTACACGGACGACAAGGTCGTGAAGGTGCGCCTGCAGGGGCATTGCGCGGGCTGCCCGATGTCCCAGATGACGGTGAAAAACGGCATCGAGGGCCTTTTGAAAGAAGAGTACGGCGACGAGGTCGCGCGCGTGGAGGCCGTAAACTGACCGATTTCCATAACAAAATCGATGCGTACCGGGACGAGATCGTGCAGACGTTGCGCGAGCTCGTCTCTTTCAAGAGCGTGAAAGACGAGGCGGCCTTTGCCGCGGCGCTCGCGGGGGGCGGCGCGGGGGAAGGGCCCTTCGGCGCGGAGGTCGCGAAAGCCTACCATTATATGCTGGACCGCGCGCGGGCGGACGGGTTCGACGTCTGCGACGTGGACGGCTGGGGCGGGCACATCGAATGGCCCGGCGCCGAGACGGACGAGCGCGGCGAGATCGTCGCCGCGGCGGACAGGACGCTCGGCATCCCCGTGCACCTGGACGTCGTCCCGGCGGGGGACGGCTGGACCGGGGACGCGTGGACGCTCCGCGAGGAGGGCGGCCGGCTCTACGGGCGCGGCACGTCCGACGACAAGGGGGCGGCGGTCAGCGTCTACTACGCGATGAAGGCGCTGCGAGAAAGCGGCTTTGTCCCGGCGAAGAACATCCGGCTCATGCTCGGCCTCGACGAGGAGACGGGCTGGGCGGGCATGCGCAGATACCTCGAGCAGGTGCCGCCGCCGGATTTCGGTTTTTCGCCGGACGGGGACTTCCCTGTGATCCGCGGCGAGAAGGGGATGCTCGTCTTCGAGCTCGCGAAGAAGCTCGAGCCCTCGCGCGAGCAGGGCCTGCAGGTGCGCAGCATCACGGGCGGCAACGCGCCGAACATGGTGCCGGACGCCTGCCGCGCCATCCTCGTCTATGAAGAAGGCGTTGCGGCCGGCGGCGGCAAGGCGTCGCGGAAAAAAGGCAAGGCCTCCGCGGTGGCTGCCAAGTCCAGGGCCCAGGAGGCGAAGGCGTTCGAGCTCGTCAAGAAGGCGGCGTCCGCGTTCCGCGAGAGGACCGGGCACGTGGTCAATTATAAAGGCAGGGGGCGTTCGGTCGAGATCACGGCCGAAGGCGTCTCGGCGCACGGGGCGCACCCGGAGGGGGGCGTCAACGCGATTTCGGTCCTCATGCAGCTGCTCTCGGAGCTCCCGATCGCGGGCGAGGGCGTGCGGGATTTCGTCGACTTCTATAGGAACCACATCGATTTCGAGACGGACGGGAAGGGGCTGGGCATCGCCGCGAGCGACGTGGCCTCGGGCCGGCTCATCGTGAACGTCGGGCAGATCGAGCTCGGGCGGGAGGCGGCGATCCTCACGGTCAACGTGCGCAACCCGGTGACGCGGCAGGAGGATGACGTCTACGCGGATTTGCGTCCGCTGATTGACCGTTATTCGATCGGCGTGGTGAAGGTGAGCGGCAATGAGCCACTGTACTTCGAGGACGGCGACCCGCTCGTGCAGACGCTCTTGGACGTGTACCGCGAATGCACGGGCGACATGGTGAGCAGCCCGCTCGTGATCGGCGGCGGGACGTACGCCAGGGCCATCCCGCACGCGGTCGCCTACGGGCCGGCGTTCCCGGGGCGGCCCGAGGTGATGCACCAGAAGGATGAATACGTAGAGGGGGAAGATCTAATGCGTTCGTGCCACATCTATGCGGAGGCGATACTGCGGCTTTCCGGCAGGGATTTCACAATATGAGCGAGGGGCTGTTGATCTTGGTGGCGATCATCCCGATTGCCTGGCTTTTTGCGGGGCTCTGCGTGCTGCGGATCGCGGGGCATATCGTGTGCCCGGTCGCGCTCGTATTGACGGCGGCGGCCGCGGCGCTGTTCTACGGGATGGACGGGGGCGAGATCGCGACGGCGGCGGCCGAGGGCGCGCTTTTCGCGTGCTGGCCGGTGCTGCTCGTCATCCTGACGGCGATGACGATGTACCGCTACTCGGTGGCGACGGGCGGCATGGACCGGATCCTCCAGATCCTGTCCGGCGTCTCGACGGACAAGCGCGTGCTCGTGCTCATCGTCGCGTGGGGGTTCGGGGGGTTCCTCGAAGCGGTCGCGGGCTTCGGCACACCCATCCTCATCCCCGGCAGCCTGCTCGTGGCGCTCGGGTTTGCGCCCGTGTTGGCGGTCATCGTCTGCCTCGCGGCCAATACGGCGGCGGTGCCGTTCGCCGGTTTGGGCCTCCCTGTCGAGACGATCGCGAATGTCTCGGGGCTCGAGGTGGCGGGCATCGGGCAGGACCTCGCGATCCAGCTTTTTGTCCCGAGCATCCTCTTGCCGTTCCTCCTCGTCATCTTCACGGGGCGCTCCGTCCGCGCGGTCAAGGGCGTCTTCCTCGTCACGCTGATCTCCGGCGTGTCGTTTGCCGGGCCCCTGCTGCTGCTCGCGCTGGTCGCAGGGCCGAGCCTGCCGACGCTCACCGGGTCGATCTGCTCGATCTTCGCGACGGCGCTCGCGGGGAAGAAGCTGTGCCGGGACACGGAGGAAAGCCGGCGCTACCGGGTGGAGGCGCCCGCCGCGCCGCAGCGCCTGGGGGCGGCCGGAGCCGGCTCCGGGGGCTCTGGCGGCGCGCCGCTGAGCCCGGTCCAGGCGTTCCTGCCGTACCTGATGATCCTGCTCGTCGTCTGCGCCTTCAACCTGGTCGCGCCGGTGCACGAGGCGCTCGCCTCGCTGAAGACTTCGTTCCTCATCTACTCGGGCGAAGACGCCGCGCCGCTCACGTTCTCCTGGGCGCTGGCGCCGTGCATGATGCTGATCATCGCCGCTTTGCTCGCCTGCGGGGTGCAGCGCTACAGCTTCGTGCGCTTTTTCGGGTTCGCGAAGGCGTCCTTCCTCGCGTCGGGCAAGATGATCGTGACGATCATCTCGATCGTGGCGCTCGCGAAGATCATGAACTACGCGACGATGACGGACGAGATCGCAAAGGGCCTCGTCGCGGCGTTCGGCGGCATGTACCCGCTCGTCGCCCCGCTCGTCGGCGCGTTCGGCGTCTTCATCACGGGCAGCGACACGACGTGCGCCGTCCTGTTCGGCAGCCTGCAGCAGCAGGCGGCGGCGCGGCTCGGCGCGGACCCGTACTGGATCGTGGCGAGCAACCTCTCCGGCGCGTCGATGGGCAAGATGATCTCGCTGCAGAGCGTCATCGTCGGCGCGGGCATCGACGAGTCGATCGCGGGGAAGGAGGGCGACATCCTGAAGAAGATGCTGCCCGTCGGCCTCGCGGCGTCGGTCTTCGTGGGGCTGATCGTGTACATAGGCTATCGGATTCTGTAAGGGGGATACCGGCATGTCGGACACAGGGAAGGAAAAAAACACGCAGCGGCTGCCCGCGAAGGACAAGCTCATCGTCGCGATCATCATGATCGGCGGCTTCATCACGGTGCTCAACCAGACGGTGATGTCGCCGTCGCTGCCGACGGTCATGCGCGAGTTTTCGATCAACGCCTCGGTGGGCCAGTGGCTCACGAGCATCTTCCTGCTCGTGAACGGCCTCATGGTCCCCGTGACGGCCTGGCTCATCGGGCGCTTCACGACGCGGCAGCTGTTCACGTCGTCGATGGCCTGCTTCGTCGTCGGCTCGGCGGTCGCGGCGTTTTCGACGGGCTTCCCGATGCTGCTCACGGGCCGCATCCTACAGGCCCTCGGCGCGGGCATCATGCTCCCGTTCTCCGTGGTCGTGATCATGTTCATCTTCCCGAAGGAGAAGCGCGGCTTCGCGATGGGCATCGCGGGCATCGTCATCGGCCTCGCGCCGGCGTTCGGGCCGACGCTGGCGGGCTGGATCGTCGACGAGTTCGGCTGGCGCTACATCTTCATGGGCATCGCGCCCCTGGCGCTCATCGTGCTTATTATTGCGCTGTTCCTACTGCGCAACATCGGCGAGCGGTCAAACGATTCGCTTGACATACTGTCGCTCGTCTTCTCGACCCTCGGTTTCGGCGGCATGCTCTTCGGCTTCTCCGAGGCGGGCTCCTCGGGCTGGATGAGCCCCATGACGCTCGGCGCCATCGCGGTCGGCGTGCTCTTCGTGGCGCTCTTCGTCCGCCGGGAGCTGCGCATCGCCGACCCGATGCTCAACCTGCGCGTCCTCGGCAACCCGACGTTCTCCGTCTCCGTGATCATAGGCTCGATCGTCAGCGCGAGCCTGACCGTCGCGGCGGTCATCACGCCGATCTACCTCCAGAACGTGCTCCACCTCTCGGCGCTGCATTCCGGCCTCATGCTCATGCCGGGCGCCGTCATCATGGCGGGGCTCAGCCCGGTCTCCGGGGCCTTGTTCGACCGCTTCGGCCCGCGCGGCCTCGCGCTGACGGGCCTCTCCATCCTGACGGCGGGCAACGTGCTGCTCTGCCTCCTGTCGGACCATTCGAGCGTGCCCTACGTGCTGATCGCCTACTCGCTGAGGCTGGGCGGCATCACGCTGGTCAACATGCCGGTCAACACATGGGGCCTCAACGCGCTGCCCAACCGCCGCATCCCGCACGGCAACGCCATCAACAACACGGCGCGCCAGGTCGCCGGCTCCATGGGGACGGCGGTGCTCGTGACCGTCATGATGGTCACGGCCGCGGCGCACGCGAACCCGGACAGCCCGGGCGCCATCGTGAGCGGCATCAACGCGGCCTTCCTGGGCTCGTCGATCCTCACGTCGGCGGCGCTCATCCTGAGCATCTTGCGTGTCGGCGTGGAGAAATAATATAATTTATTGCGATCCCAGAGAGGAAGGTGAACGAGATGACGATGGTGACGGAAATCATGGAGAAGGTGCCCTACACATGCCCGGCGGGCGCGACGGTCGGGGACGTGATCCGGCAGCTCGCGAACGTGCAGGTGACGGGCGTGCCCATCGTCGACGGCGACATGCGCCTCGTGGGCTACATCACGGACGGCGACATCATGCGGTTCATCGCGCCGCGCAAGCCGCAGGTCTACAGCTGGTGCGAGCATATGCCGATCCTCGTGGACGACGACCCGGTCGAGGAGAAGATGCAGGTGCTGCTCGACAAGCCGGTCCTGGAGATCGCGAGCCGGAAGAAGATCTACGCGGAGGTGGACTGGGACATCAGCGAGGTGGCGGACCTCTTCCGCCGCGAAAAGGTGAAGAAGATCGCGGTGCTCGACGGCGGGCGCGTGGTCGGCGTCGTCACCGAGTCGGCGATCATCCGCCACATCCTCCAAAAGATCCTGCCGGGCGCGGGGCCGGAGGAGCCGGATGGGGCGGCCTGACCGGGGGTGATCGGCCTGAAAAATTGTTATTGGCAAAGGCGCGTATTTTTGCTATAATAAATTTCGCTCTGGGTCTTTAGCTCAGCTGGGAGAGCGCGTGGTTCGCAATCACGAGGTCAGGGGTTCGATCCCCCTAAGATCCACCAGGCAATTAGCAGGGCCGCCCACCGGCCGCTGAACAGGCGGCCTTGCGTGGGCGGCCTCTCGCATGGATGAAAATCGCAGACCCCATTCATATAGAAGAGCTCCGCATCATGTCGGAAAACATGTACAACCCGCTCGTCAAAGCCGTAGTGGATGTGCGCCGCCGCATCCTCGTGGTCGACGCGGAGATGCACGCCGACGAGGAGGCCTTCCTGCTCGAGGGCGGCTCCGCGCAGAGCGACCTTTGGGGGATCAACCTGTGGCCGGAGGAATACGGCACGGAGGACTTCGTCGAGTTCGATTCGATGATCAATCTGCGGCCGCGCGACGGCAACCGTTCGCGCTCTGTGGACGACACCGGGACGCAGGCCCTCATCCGTCAGATCGTCGCGGAGAAAATTCATGCATGACTACCGGGTCGACCGGGCGAAATGGGCTGCCCTCACCGTGAGCGAGATGCTCGGCAACATCAGCTCCGAGGTCGGCCGCTCCATCAAAGCGCGCCGCGAGGGCCGCAAGGACCGCGAGGAAGGCGCGATCGCCCGTGCGCTCGACCTCTTCTCCGCGACTGCGGAAGCCCTGGCCGGAACGCACCAGCCCTACCGCCTCCGGGAAATCCTGCGCGCGCGCGACGAATGGCTTCGCCTCTTTTACGACGGGACATTCGACGCCGACGCCGACGCCATAGACCGCTACTTCACCGGCTACGCCCTGGCCGCCCGCGCCGCCAAGGACGCCGCAGCGGCGGGGTAGGGCCTCCGTAACACGCGTCCTCATGACACGCGCTTTGAGCTGACCCCCCTGAACCATTTTTATTTGCACTGCGAAAGCAACTGTTCAAGCAACTTGTCATACACCCGGCGGTTCGGCGAATATCTGTCGTCGCCGAAATACGTCAGGCTGCCGCCTGCTTGCAGAACCTCACAGACTGCCGCCGCGACCGCCGCGCTTCTCGACTGGCCGTGCTGACATTGGCAGACGAGCAGTTTCGTTTCCGCAAGGTGCATCGCGATGAAAGACGCCAGCCTCTTTGCCATTTCGTCGCTGAAAGCTACAAAGCCCATGTTCTCAAGCAGCGCGACCATTTCGTCAACCGTCTTGGTCTTCGTCTCTGCCAAGCCACATAGTTCATAGGCCATCTCGGGAACGATGTCATCGAACGCGAGCTGCAGCACATGATCCGGTTTGTATCGCAAGACCGGCGCGACATCGTCGCTATCGTAAATACTGACAAGCGTAGTCCCGGCCGGCCA
>JAISTX010000038.1 GCA_031272365.1 Eubacteriales Family XIII. Incertae Sedis bacterium | reverse complement strand
TGATTTCGCGCGTCCTGGGAGTCGGCGGTTTGCTATCCACTTCCTCCTGCATCTTGATGAACCGATCCGCAAAGTCGTTGTCCATGATGACCGTCTTGCCAATGCTCTCTGTTGCCATTGCCGTCTCCTCCTTTCCATTTCGTTCATGAGCGCAATCGCTATGTATTATTATACACGATACTAGAACGGAAACAAGACTATCGCCCCCAACTCCTATCTATCGCAGAGGCAGTCAGTCCTCGAAAGACTGGTTTTCGCGAAGATATTGCGCAAGATAGGATACCGAAAAAGCCAACTGCCCGTGCCCTGTAGGGTGTATGACACCTGCCTCAATCAATCGTTGTCGATAGGTTTGGACATGCGACTTGTCCACTCCCAAACGTTCATGCAGGTCTGCCACACGACTTTCGCCGGAGTCCTGGGCCATAGATGTGTTTATTACTCCTTATTACTTTGATCATCGTTCCTCGTCGAGGCACTGTCAAGGAAAAGTTCATGAGAATGTGGCTGTCATTCCGCGTACTGCAGGGCGTTGACGATGGCGGCGGCTATGTTGCTGCCGCCTTTGTTGCCGCGGGCGATGATGCAGGGGATGTCGAGGTCGAACAGCAGCTCCTTGGAGGCGGAGACGTTCACGAAGCCGACCGGGACGCCGATGATCAGGCGCGGCGCGAGGCGGCCCTCGCGGATCAGCTCGCTGATGCGGATCAGGGCGGTCGGCGCGTTGCCGATCGCGAAGACGAGGTTTCCGCCGCAGACGGCGGCGGCCTTCTCGACGGCGACGGCGGCGCGGGTCGTGCCGCGCTTCTTCGCCTCGGCCGCCACGTCCTCGTCCGCGATGAAGCAGGCGGCGCTGCCGCCGTTCGCCGCGAGCACCCGCTTGTTGATGCCCGCGAGCGCCATCTGCGTGTCCGTCACGAGCTGCGGCGCGTCCTTGAGGATCCGCGCGCCGGCCTCGGCGGCGTCGTGCGTGAAGAACAGCGACTCGTCGAAGTCGAAATCCGCCGTCGTGTGGATCACGCGCTTCAGCACCGCCTCCTCGAGCGGGGTGCGCGGGGCGACCGGGCCGCCCCCGGCAAGCGCCCGCGCGCGGCGGCGGTCGGACAGCTCCCCGGCGATGATCGCCATGCTGCGCGCTTCGATTTCCTCGGGTTTCAACACTTCAAACTCAGCCATATCCTTAAACTCCTTTGTTCATGATTTCGTAGATCAGATCCATGTCGAGGTTCGCCCGCAGCGTGTCCGCGAGCAGGTCGTACTGCGAAGCCCGGTAGGCGTCGTAGCCCGGGACGAGCGCGTCGAACACGCCGTGGACATAGGTGCCGGCCACGTTTTCGAGCACAGCCCCGTCGGCCGAAGCCGCGCCCGTGACCGCGTCGGTGATGTCGGCAAACGGCGGCGCAGAGCCCGTCGTCTCGCCCATATGGATCTCATAGCCTTCGATCGCGCGCCCCGACATCGACGCGAACGGGCCGCCATCGAGCGGCCGGATCGCCCCCGACACGCGCGTGCGCGTCTTGCGCTCGGAAAACACCGTGCGCATCGGGAGCAGCCCCATGCCGGGCATCTCGCCGCCGCCCTCGACGCCGCAGGGGTCGCTCAGCATCTCGCCGAGCATCTGGTAGCCGCCGCACACCCCGAAGACGGGCGTGCCCGCGGCGTTGCGCGCGAGGATCGCGGCCTCGAGGCCGTTCTCGCGGATCACGCGTAGGTCGCCCATCGTGTTCTTCGTGCCGGGCAGGACGATGAGGTCCGGGCTGCCGAGGTCCGCCGCGCGCTCCACGTAGCGCACGCGCACGCCGTCCATGCGCTCGAGCGCGGCGAAGTCCGTGAAATTCGACAGATGCGGCAGGCGGACGACCGCGACGTCGCGCCCCTCGTCCTTTGCGCTGCGCCCGCGCAGATGCTCCGTGAGGCTGTCCTCGTCGTCAATGTCCACGCGCATATACGGCACCACGCCGACAACGGGGATTTTTGTTATTTCCTCGATCATGCGCAGACCGGGCTCGAGCAACGTGACATCGCCACGGAACTTGTTGATCACGATGCCTTTGAGCAGCGCCCGCTCGTCCTCGGTCAGCAGCAGCTGCGTGCCGGCGATCGAGGCGAAGACGCCGCCCCGGTCGATGTCGCCCGCGAGCAGGCAGGGCGCGCCCGCCGCCCGCGCCATCGCGAGGTTGACGATGTCGTTGTCGCGGAGGTTGATCTCGGCGGGGCTGCCCGCGCCCTCGAGCACGATCACGTCGTGCTTCGCCGCGAGCCGCTCGAACGCCGCCAGCGCCCGCGCCGCGACCTCCTTCTTCTGCGCGTAGTAGCCCACCGCGTCCGTGTTGCAGTACACCTCGCCGTCCACGATCACCTGGCAGCCGACGTCGGTCATGGGCTTCAAAAGGATCGGGTTCATGTCCGACGTGGGCTCGATGCCCGCCGCCTCCGCCTGCATCGCCTGCGCGCGCCCGATCTCGAGCCCCTCGCGCGTGATGAACGAGTTGAGCGCCATGTTCTGCGCCTTGAACGGCGCAGCCGACAGGCCGTCCTGCCGGAAGATGCGGCACAGCCCGGCCGTGAGCAGGCTCTTGCCGGCGTTGGACGCCGTGCCGAGCACCATCAGCGATTTTGTCATGAAACCTCCTCCAATGCCGCCAGCAGGCGGCCGTTCTCCTCCGGCAGGCGCACGCAGGCCCGGTAGTACGAGGCGTCCAGGCCGCGGAAATTGGCGCAGCTCCGGATCAGGATGCCCCGTCCGAGCAGCCGCTCCTTGAGGTCCAGCAACCCCGTTTTTTGGAATAACAAATAATTTGCCGCGCCGTCCCAGACGGCGAAGCCAAGCCTCTCCAGGCCGGATTTCAGTTTGACGCGTTCTTTTTTGATCAGGGCGCACAGCCGCTCCCCGTAGGCCTTGTCCGAAAGCGCGGCCAGCCCCGCGACCTGGGCGGGCGTCGACACCGGCCAGGGCTGGCCCGTCGCGAAGACGCCCTCGCAGACGGCGGCATCGGCGGCCAGGATGTAGCCGAGGCGGAGGCCCGCCATCGCGTAGAACTTCGTGAAGGCGTGCAGCAGGACGAGGTGCGGGTAGGCCGCGAGCGCGTCATCCAAAGGCGCCGCGTCCGTGAACTCGATGAAGCATTCGTCCACCACGAAGAGCGTGCCGGTGGCCTCGCACCGCTCGGCGATGCGCAGCAGCAGGGCTCTGTCCGTGAGCAGGCCGGTCGGGTTGTTCGGGTTCGTGAGGAAGAGCATGTCCGTGCCTTCCGTGATGTGCGCGAGGATGTCCTCGCCCGTCCGGAACGCCGGGGGCGCAAGGTCGTACCAGGAGACGCCGGCGCCCGCGAGCGCCGCCGCGCGCGCATACTCGGAGAAGCCGGGCGCCGCGAGCAGGACGCGCCCTGGCCTGCGCCAGAGGCAGAGGCGGAAGATCAGGTCGGCGGCGCCGTTGCCGCAGACGATGGACGCCTGCGGGACGCCGTGCTTCTCCGCGAGCTTCTCCGTGAGGGCGCGGCTGAAGGCGTCTGGGTAGGCGCAGAGGCTGCTGTCCCCGACGGCGGCGCGGAGCGCCCCGGCGGCGGCGGCGGGCAGGCCGAGCGGGCTGATGTTCGCGGAAAAATCCAGTAGCGGCGAAGCGCCGCCGCCGCCAGCGCCGCCTGCTTCTGCCGTCCAGATGTCGCCCCCGTGCGTGTAGTTCATAGCGGCGCCTCGTGGACATACGCGGCGATCGTGACGCCGCCCTGCGCCGTGCGCCCGAAGAGCCGGCGGGTGGCCCCGCCGTAGGCCCCCGCCGCCGCGAGGGCGGCGGCGCGCTCGCAGACATTGTCCGCGCCGGTCGTCTCCAGCACAAAGGCGGACGCGGCGAAATCGCCCTCCGCCTCCATGAGCTGCTCGGGGGTGTAGATGTGCAGGGGGAGCCCCGCGCGCCCGCACCAAGACCGTAGGCCGGGCTCGTCCTTCTTCAAGTCGACCGTCGCGGCGCAGCAGATGCTGCGCGGGTCGAGGCCCGCCACCGCAAAGGCGGTGCGCACGGCAAAATCGACCGCGCCTTCCTCCGTGCCGCGCCGGCACCCGATGCCGACGGCCACCCGCTTGGGGATGAGGCGGCACAGGGGCACCCGGGCCTCCTGCGCCTCCCGCCAGGTCACGGCGATGGCGGGGCCCTCGCGGATTTCCGCGAGGTCGCCCTCCGCCTCCAGCTCGGGCGGCAGCGCCGCCGCGTCGTAGAACAGTTCGCTGTAGAAGGGGATGCGCGCGCCGCGCAGCAGCGCGGCCGAGACGTCCTTGGCGGCCTCCATGTCCGCAATCACCAGCCCCCTGTCCCGCGCGAAGACATCGACCGAAAACAGGCCGCGCCCGTCCGTCGCCGTCGTGATGACGGGCGTCGCGCCGATGCGCGAGGCGACCTCGGCCGCGAGGTCGTTGGCCCCGCCGAGGTGCCCCGAGAGCAGGGGGATCACGAAGCGCCCCCCCTCGTCCACGCAGAGCACGGCCGGGTCGGTCTGCTTCGAGCGGACGTGCGGCGCGATGGCGCGCACCGCGATGCCCGTCGCGCCGACGAACACGAGCGCCCGCGCCTCCCGGAACGCCGCCTCGGTCAAGGAGGGGAGTGCCCCGCGCGTGACAAGCGGATCGCTTGACAGGCTCACGCCCATCGCCTGGGCGATGCGCAAGGCAAGCGTCCGGCCTCTGTCCGAAAACGCAAACAGCCGCATGGCGTGGTGGTGATTATTGAAACGTTCCTTCATCTGTCCCTTTCCGAAAACCGTGCGAGAAGCCGGGGTCGTATAGCTTCGAGCGTTCGTAGGCACTTCCAAGGAAGCCGCCGACGAGGATGAGCGCGGTGTTTTGCACGCCGAGCGATGCCTGCAGCTGCGGCAGCTCGCCGAGCGTGCCGCGCGCGATGCGCTCCTCCGGCCACGTGGCCTTGTACACGATCGCCACCGGCGTGTCTGCCGCGAGGCCGCCGGCCAGCAGCTCGCCTTGGAGTTTTTCCGCGAGGCCCGTGCTCAGATAGAATACCATCGTCGCGCCGTGCGCGGCAAGGCTCGGCACCGACTCGGCCGCAGGCACGTCCGTGCGGCCTGCCGTGCGCGTGAGGATGACGGTCTGGGAGACGCCCGGCAGCGTGAGCTCGGCCTTGAGCGCCGCCGCCGCGCCCGAGAAGGCGCTGACGCCCGGCACGACTTCATAGCCGATGCCCGCCTCGTCGAGCAGGTCCATCTGCTCGCGGATCGCGCCGTACAGCGAGGGGTCGCCCGTGTGCAGCCGCACCGTGAGCAGCCCCGCCGCCTCCGCGTCCTTCATCTCCGAGAAGACCTCCTCGAGCGTCATGTCCGCCGTGTTGCGCACGCGGCAGCCGTCCTTCGCGTACTGCAAAAGCTCCGGGTTGACAAGCGAACCGGCGTAGAGCACGACGTCCGCCCGCGCGATGGCCTGCTGCCCGCGCACGGTGATGAGGTCCGCCGCGCCCGGGCCTGCGCCGACAAATACGATCATGCCGCACCTCCTTTCACGAGGATGACGGAGAAATAACCGGGCTCGTCCCCTTCCGCGATCGCGGAGAGCGGGCGGATGCGCTCGCCGGGCATGCCGCAGTTTTCGACGACGACGGCATCGGCCGCCGCCGCGCCCGCGAGCTCCTCCTTCACCTCGCGGAACGACTTGCCCGTCTTCATCAGCACCTTCGTGCCCGGCTGCGCGAGCGCCCCGCGCGCGTCCGGGTAGGAGGCGGGCAGGATGTGGATCGGGTCCTCGGCGTCCGCGAGCGACAGGCCCGCCGCCGCCGCCGCCGCGCAGAACGACGTGACGCCCGGGACGATCTTGCACGGGTACCCGTGGCCCTCCACGATGCGGTGCAGGTAGAAATACGTCGAGTAGACCGAGGGGTCGCCGAGCGTCAGGAAGGCCGCGTCCTCGCCCGCGTCGAGCGCCTCCTCCATCCGGCGTGCCGCCGCGAGGCGGTTTTTCGCCAGCTCGCCCGCGTCCCGCGTCATCGGCAGGTAGAGCCCGACGGCCTTCTTCGCCGCGAGCTCGGGGCAGGCCGCGCACGCGATCTCGAACGCGAGCACCTTCCCGCTCCCGCCGCGCGGCTCCGGGAAAAACAGCGTCCCCGCCTCCAGGAGCACGCGCACCGCCTTCCGCGTGAGCAGCTCCGGGTCGCCGGGCCCCACGCCGACGCCGTACAGCGTCCCTGTCTTCTTTGCCTCCGCCATCGTCTCCATCCTTTCCTTATTGAATAACAGGGAGCATGCCCTGCGCCGCTTCGGAAAGCGACAGCAGCCCCCTTGCCTGCGTGTAGACGCCGCAGCCCACTTGGATTCGGCCGGCCGCGCGCGCTTCGAGCCTGGCCTGCACCTCGCCCGTGAGCAGGGCGCCGACCGCGTCCAAAAGGCCAAAATCCGCGAGCAGGGCGGCCGCGCCCTCCGCGGTCACGCTGCCTTGTATGTCCTGGGCCTGCGCCGCGTCCGCGCCCGCCTGCCGCGCGAGCGCCTCGAGGACCTCCATGCGGCCGTCGCCGTATTTCGAGTGGGTCTGGAACTGGCCGGCTGCGACCTTCACGAATTTGCCGATGTGGGCGATGTAGACAAAGCGCGCGAAGCCGAGCTCCGCCGCGAGGCCCAGGGTGTCGCCGACAAAATTGCTGCATTTCACGAACGGCGGCGGGTCTGCCCCGAAATGGGCTTTCAGGAAGTCCGTGCCGTAGTTGCCGGGGACGGCGAGGGCGGTGTCCGCGCCCGAGGCGCGGAGCACCGAGAGCGCCGCGCGGATCGTCGCGACGAGCGCCGCTTCGCTCATCGGTTCCACGATGCCCGTCGTGCCGAGCACGGACAGGCCGCCAACAATGCCGAGCTCCCCGTTGAACGTGCGCTTCGCCGCCTCCTCGCCGCCGGGGATCTCGATCAAAACGTCGAGGCCGGTGGCCTGGTCTGGAAGAGCCTCGCGCACGGCCTGCTCGATCATGCGGAGCGGCACGCTGTTGATCGCCGCCGCGCCGACCGGGCGGTCGAGGCCCGGCTTCGTCACGCGCCCCACGCCCGCGCCGCCGCCTACGCGGATGCCGGGCGCCGCGCGCTTCGTCACCCGCGCCACGATGAGCATGCCGTCCGTGATGTCGGGGTCGTCGCCCGCGTCCTTGCGGACGCCGCAGGCGGCGCTGTGCGCGGAGCGTTCGAGTATCTCCGCCGTGAGCAGGAGCGGGATGCCGGCCGGCGTGCGGATTTCGACGTCCCGGCTGCCGCCGCTCCCCGGTGCCGTCGCCGGTGCCGCTTCTTCGCGCAGCAGGCAGGCCGCCGCCTTGGCCGCCGCCGCCGCGCAGCTGCCCGTCGTGATGCCGCGCCGGAGCCCCGTCGCCGTGGGGGGCAGCGCGATCATGGCTGCGCCCCCCATGATTCGCAGGCGCGGACAAAGCGCTCCGCCGCCCCCGGTTTCGTGTAGAAGTGGAAATGCGGGAAGCCCGCGTGCAGGCTGCCCGTTGCGACGATGCAGTCCCGCCCGGGCGCGCCGGGTTTCTTCTGTGCGGTGAAATCCGCGCCGGGGCAGTCGCTGTTCCAATAGTGGAATTCGTGCCCGCGCATCTCCTCGCCCGCCTTGAGCAGGAGCGTATCCTGTTTTGCCTTGTACGCCGCGTAGCCGAAATGCTGGAGGCGGTCCTTGCGCGCGCAGCGCCCGGGCAGCGCCCCGGCCATCTCGTAGGCCTGGCCCGACGCGTCGCAGACCTGCCCCTGCAGGTACATGAAGCCGCCGCATTCCGCGATGGTCGGCATCCCGCCCGCCACCGCCGCGCGGATGGCCTCGCGCATCTCCGTGTTGGCCGAGAGGCGCGGCAGGTGCAGCTCCGGGTAGCCGCCGCCGAGGATCAGGCCGCACGCCCCCTCTGGGAGCGCCTTGTCCGTGAGCGGGCTGAACGGCGCCAGCTCGGCGCCGAGCTTCTCCAGCAGCGCGAGGCTGTCTTCATAGTAGAAGCAGAACGCGTCGTCGCGCGCGATCGCGACGCGGATCCGGCCGGGGGCGCCGGCGGCCAGATCGGCGGAAGCCCCGGCGGCGGGATCCCCCGGCGCCGGGCTGGCCGGGTCCGCCGGGCTCGCCGGATCCGCCGGATCCGCCGGCAGCGGCGGGGCGGCGCCCGCCAGCGCAAGCAAGGCCTCCACGTCGAGCGACTGCTCGAGCAGGTCCGCGACCCTACCCATCTTCTCCGCGAGCCCCTGCACCTCGGCGGCCGTCACGAGGCCGAGGTGGCGGCTTTCCAGCCGGACGAACGCGTCCTCCGGCAGGTAGCCGAGCACCGGCACGCCGGTTTCGTGCTCGACCGCCTGCTTGTAGAGGGCAAAGCTTTCGGGCGGGATGCGGTTGAGCACGACGCCCCGGATGCCGCCCCCGTCTTCGCGCAGCCTGGTGAAGCCGAGCACAGTCGCCGCGACGGAAAGCGCCGCCGCGCCCTTCGCGTCGACGAGCAGCAGGACGGGCGTCCGCGTGCGGCTGGCCACATCCCAGCAGGAGGCCTCCGCCGTGCCGCCGATGCCGTCGAAAAAGCCCATGGCGCCTTCGATGACGCCGATGCCGCAGCCCTGCGCCGCAGCCCCGGCGAGCAGGGCGTTCGCCTCGTCCCCTCCGAAAAAAAACAGGTCGAGGTTGGACGTCTTTGCCCCCGTCATGCGCCGGTGGAACATCGGGTCGATGTAGTCCGGCCCGCATTTGAAGGCAGCAGGGGAGAGCCCGCGCCGCTTCAGCAGCGTGAGCAGCCCGCAGACGAACGTGGTCTTGCCGGAGCCGCTCGCGGCGGCGCTGACGCAGACGCGCGGGAAGGGCGTGCCCTCCGCGCCCGGTTCATGCAGCCCCACGCCGCTGAGCATGCTCTTGCCCGCGCCGCAGTCAGAAACCCTGTCCCCGAGCACCAGCAGCACGTGCGGGTGGGCGAACGGGGGCTTCGCGCCTGCGGCGTCCCCTGCGCCCGCAGCATCCGCGGCGTCCGCGATGTCCGCGACGCTGGCGGCCGTGATGCGCTCGTCCGCGAGGGAGAGCCGTTCGCCTACGATGGCCGCCGCCCCGCCGAGGCCCGCAGCGGCGAGCGTCCCGCAGATGGCGCGCGCGTCGCTGTGGCTGTCCGTCAGGAAAAACACCCCGCCGTGCCGCCGCACCGCGTCCGCCACCCTATCCGCCGAAACCTCCCGCCCGTGCAGGCTGAGGCTGTGCACCCCCTCCCACGGGACGCCGGCCTTGGCGCACAGGTAGGAGAGGCTGCTGATGCCGCTGACCACCGTGACGTCATGCCCCGCGTCCGACAGCAGCGCGCCGAGCCGCCGGGCGCCGCTGAAATACGAGGGGTCGCCCGACAGCAGCACGCAGAAGGTGCGCTCTTCCCGCGACGCGATCAGGTAGGCGATCTCCTCCGCGCCGATCAGGGCGAAGCGCGGCCGCCCGCCGCCCGGCCCCTCTTCCTCCGGCATGGCGTCCAAAAGCCGCTGCGCGCCGATCCATGCCTCGGCCTCGCGCAGCGCGTCCCGGGCCTCCTCGGTCAGCAGCCGGGGGTTGCCGGGCCCCATGCCCGCCAAAAATACCTTCTTCGGGTTTTCCATCCGGTCCGCCGCGCTCACGAAGCCTCCTGGCCCTGCGCCTGCGCCTCCCGGATGCGGTCGGCCACGATCTCCGCCAGCCGCCGGTCCGCGCCGAGCGTCCGCCCGAACCGGACCCGCATCTCCGGGTGCCCCGCCTGATACGCCGCGAGCTCCGCCGGGATGTCCTCGTGGATGTGCACGCCGTCAAACAGAAAATACGGCACCACGCAGACCTCCCGCGCCCCGTCCGCGCGCAGCCGCTCGAGCCCGGCCTCGATGTTGTTCTCCGAAAATTCCATGAACGCGAACGTGACGTTCCCGCCGGTCAGGCTTCGCACCTCCCCGCAGACCTCCGCCATCGTCTGTTCCGTCTCCTTGCGCCGGCTTCCGTGCGCCAGCAAAAGCGTGCCCTTCATGTGATTACTCCTTTCCCGCAAAGAAATCCTCCGCCGCGGCCAGCACCGCGTCTACGTCCGCCTCCGTGTGCGCCGCCGACAGGAACGCCGCCTCGAACTGCGCGGGCGCGAGCAGGATGCCCGCCCCGAGCATATGCGCAAACCACCGCGCGTAGCGCCCCGTGTCCGAGCGCATCGCCGACGCGAAGTCGCGCACCGGCCCGTCCGTGAAAAACAGCGACCCGATCGAGCCGACCGCGTTCACGCAGCAGCCCGCCCCGGCGCGCCGGGCGATCTGTGTGAGCCCGCCGAACAGCCGCGCCCCGAGCGCCTCGATGTGCGCATAGATCCCGGGGTCTTCCTTCAATAACAATAACTGTTTCATGCCGGCCGCCATGGACACCGGATTGCCGGACAGCGTGCCGGCCTGGTAGACGGGCCCGAGCGGGGCGACGACCTCCATGACGTCCTTCCGCCCGCCGTAGGCGCCGACCGGCAGCCCGCCGCCGAGGATCTTGCCGAACGTCGACAGGTCGGGGCGGATGCCGTAGCGTTCCTGCGCGCCGCCGGGCGCGAGGCGGAAGCCCGTGATGACCTCGTCGAAGATCAGCAGCGCGCCGTCCCCGTCGCAGAGCGCGCGCAGCGTTTCGAGGAAGCCCGGCTCCGGGGGCACGACGCCCATATTGGCCGCGACCGGCTCGACGATGACGGCCGCGACCTCCCCGGGGTGCTCCTTCAGCAGCGCCCGGACGCTGTCCGCGTCGTTGTACGACGCGATGAGCGTGTCGGCGGCGCAGGACGCGGACACGCCCGCGCTGTCCGGCGAGGCGCCCGCGAGCAGGCCCGAGCCCGCCTTCACGAGCAGGGCGTCGACGTGGCCGTGGTAGCAGCCGGAAAACTTGATGATCTTGTCACGCCCCGTGAAACCCCGCGCGGCGCGCAGCGCGCTCATCGTCGCTTCGGTGCCCGAGTTGACCATGCGCGTGAGCTCCATGGACGGCACGAGCGCCCGGACGAGCTCCGCCATCTGCACCTCGAGCTCCGTCGCCGCGCCGAAGCTCATGCCCTTCGCGGCGGCCTCGCCCGCGGCGGCCAGCACCTCCGCGCGCGCATGCCCGAGTATCATCGGCCCCCAGGAGCCGATGAAGTCGATATAGCTGTTCCCGTCCGCGTCCGTGACGCGCGCGCCCTCCGCCCGCTCCAGGAACAGCGGCTCCATGCCGACCGCGCCGAACGCCCGCGCGGGGCTGTTGACGCCGCCGGGGATGACCTCCTGCGCCCGCGCGTACAGGGCGCGCGATTTGTCCGTCTTTCCCATCTCAGCCAATCCTCCCTTCCGTGATCAACCGCGCGGCCAGGGGCGCGTGGTAGGTGATGAGCATGTCCGCGCCCGCGCGGAAGATGGCCGTGGTCGTCTCGGCCACGAGCGCCTCCTCGTCCATCATGCCCGCCTGCGCCGCCGCCTTGATCATCGCGTACTCGCCGCTGACCGCGTAGGCGCACAGCGGCGCGTCCACCTGCTCGCGCACGCGGCGGATCACGTCGAGGTAGGCGAGCGCGGGTTTGACCATCACGATGTCCGCGCCCTCCGACAGGTCCGCCAGCGATTCGCGCACCGCCTCGCGCGCGTTGTGCCAGTCCATCTGGTACGTCTTGCGGTCCCCGAAGGCGGGCGCCGAATCCGCCGCCTCGCGGAACGGGCCGTAGAACGCGCTGCTGTACTTCGCCGAGTACGCCATGACCGGCGTCCCGGAAAACCCTTCCTTGTCGAGCGCCCGGCGGATGGCCGCCACGCGCCCGTCCATCATGTCCGACGGGGCGATCAGCTGGGCCCCGGCGCGCGCCTGCGATACGGCGGTCTGGGCAAGCAGGGGGAGCGTCTTTTCATTATGCACGCAGCCCCCCTCGAGCACGCCGCAGTGCCCGTGGCTCGTGTACTCGCACAGGCAGACGTCCGTGACGCGCAGCACCTCGGGGTAGCGTTCGGCCGCGATGCGCACGGCCTGCTGGACGATGCCGTCGTCGGCCCAGGCGCCGCTGCCGACCTCGTCCTTGGCGGCGGGCAGGCCGAAGAAGATCACCTTGTCCACGCCGGCCGCGAGGGCTTCCTCGAAAAATTCCGGCAGGCGGTCGGGGGAGTAGCGGTACTGGCCCGGCATCGTGGCGATCTCATCCTTGATGTTCTCCCCGCTCTGCACGAAGACGGGGTAGATCAGCGTGTCCTTTGACAGCCGCGTCTCGCGCACCATGCCGCGCAGCGCGGCGCTCCCGCGCAGCCTGCGCCCGTAGAAGATATCCTTTGTATGTGCGTGGTCATGCATGGCCGCCGCTCCTTTCCATCCGGACCGCCTCGACGAGCGTGTCCACCATCGCTTCGAGCGTCGCCTGCGGCGCCGTCCGCGTCTCCATTCCATAACGTTCCGCCGCCTGCCGGGTCTGTTCGCCGATGCAGAGCGCGCGCGATTTGCGCAGCGCATCCTCCCCGAGGATCTCCGCCATGCCCTCGACGGTCGAGGCGCTCGTGAACGCGATCCAGTCGAAGCCCGGCGCGGCCAGCGCCTCCAAGAGGGGGCTGGGCGCGCCGTCCTCCCCGCGCAGCGCGCGCGGGGGGACCGTGTCGTAGAGCGTGACCTCGCGGACGTCCACGCCGGCCGCGCGCAGCGGGCGCAGGATTTCGTCGGTGCCGCGCGCCGAGCGCGGCAGCAGCACCTTGCCGCCTTCGCGGGCGATGGCTTCGGCGAGCGCCTCGCCGAGCGCCTCGCCCATATAGTGCGCGGGCACGAGGTCGACGGGCAGGGCATGGCTCTCGACGCGCGCCGCCGTCGCGCTGCCGATCGCCGCGAAGCGCACGCCCTGGAGGGCCCGGACGTCGCAGCCGGCCTTGCGCATGGCCGTGAAAAACAGCGGCGGGGCTACGGGGCTCGTGAACGCGACCCAGTCGCCGGGCGCGAGCTGCGCGAGCTGCTCTGTGAGGCCCCAGGGGCGCTCGATCGCCACGGTGCGGATCGAGGGGATCTCGACGGCCTCCGCCCCCGCCCCGGAGAGCAGGTGCGTCAGCTTCGATCCCCGGTCCTTCGGCCGCGCGACCGCGACGGAGACGCCGAAGAGCGGCTTTTCCGAAAGGTAGTCGAGCGATTCGGCGAGGCTGCACACGCCCCCGATGACCGTGACGGCCGGGGGCCGCACGCCCGCCGCCTCCGCGTCCCCGGGGAGCTCCGCCAGCGTGGAGAGGACGCGCTTCTGGCCCGCCGTGTAGCCCTGCTGCACGACAGCTGCCGGCGTGCCCCCCGGCATCCCCGCCGCGAGCAGCCCTTCGCAGATGCCCGTGAGCGCCGTGACGCCCATCAGGAAGATCAGCGTGCCGCCCGCCTGCGCGAGCGCCGCGTAGTCGATGCCGTCCCCGGGCGCGTGCCGCGTGTGGCCCGTCACGATGTGGACCTGCGACGCAAAATCCCGGTGGCTGGCCGGGATGCCCGCCGCCGCCGGCACCGCGATGGCCGACGTGACGCCGGGCACGACTTCGAAGGGGATGCCCGCCGCCTTGAGGCCTTCGAGCTCCTCCCCGCCGCGCCCGAACAGGAAGGGGTCGCCGCCTTTGAGGCGCACGACGCATTTCCCCTCGGCGGCCTTCTCGCGCAACAGCGCGTTGATGCGCTCCTGCGGCACCGTGTGGAACCCCTGCTCCTTGCCGACGAAGATGCACTCCGCCCCTTCCGGGATCAGGGCGAGCACGCTGCGCCCGACCAGGTGGTCGAAGAGCACGACGTCCGCGCGCGCGAGCGCGCGCTCCCCGCTCCGCGTCAGCAGCCCCGCGTCGCCCGGCCCTGCGCCGACGAGCCAGATATGCCCCTTGGGCCTTGCCGTCTCCTTCATGCTCCTCTCCCTTCCCCTTCCCGGAATTGCGCAAGCAGCAACCGCGCCAGCATCACGCCGGCGGACTGCGCCGTCTCCTCGTCCTGCCGGATATCCCCCGTCAGGGCGGTGTCCACGATTTTTGTAACGAAGCGCGTGCTCCCTTCCTCCCCATAGAGGCCGTGCACCCGGAGCCTGCCGTTTTCGATGCGCCCCCAGGCGGCCATCGGGGCGCTGCAGCCGCCCCCCGTCTCTTTGACGAAGGCGCGTTCGGCGGTCGCGCAGACGCGGCTTTCGGCGTCGTCGACCGCGGCGGCCTCCGGGATGCGCCCCTGCGCAAGGTCGTCCGCGCGGCAGGTCACGGCGAGGATGCCCTGGCCGGCCGAGGGGATGAACGTCTCGCAATCGAGGTAGCGGCTGATGCGGCCCTCCAGCCCGAGGCGCTTCAGGCCGGCCGCCGCGAGGATGAGGCCACCGTACTGGCCCGCGTCGAGCTTCGCGATGCGCGTCGGCACATTGCCGCGGATGTCCTTCGTCCCCCAGCCGGGGAAGGCCTTGGCCGCCAGCAGCTTGCGGCGCCCGCCCGAGCAGCCCAGCGGCGCCCAATACCCGCCCGCTTCCTGCGCGCCTTCCGGTGCGTCCTCCGGGACGCCCTCCGGCAGCACCAGCACGTCCCTGGGGTCCTCGCGGCGCGAGTAGGCCGCGATGGCGAGCCCGTCCGCGAGCTCGGCGGGCATGTCCTTCAGGCTGTGCACGGCGAGGTCGATCCTGCCCGCCAGCAGCGCCTCGTCGAGCTCCGCGATGAACAGCCCCTTGCCGCCGATTTTGTCGAGCGGGCGGTCGAGGATGACGTCGCCCTGTGTCTTCATCGTCTGGAAGACGATCTCTATATCCGGGGACGCGCGGCGGATGCCCTCCGCCACGATCTCCGCCTGCCGCACGGCAAGCGTGCTCTCCCGGCTCCCGATACGCAATGGTCGCGTCATTTTCCCTCTCCTTCCGCAAGCATCCGGCGCAGGCGCGCCGCCGTGTCGGCCACGCGCCGGTGGTCCTCCCCGCCCGAAGTGAGCCCGATCACGACGGGGCCGTCCCGCACGACGGCCGGGAAAAACCAGTCCGAGCCGCCCGGGTCGTCCGCGATGCTGACCGGGATGCCCCGGCGCCTGCAGGCCTCCGCTACGGCGCGGTTGACGGCAGCTTCGTCCGTCGCCGCCGTCGCGTAGTCCACGCCCGCAAGGGAGGCCTCGTCCCAGGCGCAGCGCTCGAGCGCAAGCTGGCCTTCGTCGGACGCGGCGGCGCCAAGCGCCCTGATTTCCGGCGCGATTTTCGGCGCGCGCACGCGGATGCGGCAGTCGAACCCGAGCAGGGTGCGCACGCGCCGCAGCGCGACCTTCCCGCCGCCGACGACGAGGAAGGTCTTGCCCCGCACGCGGGAAAACAGCGGGAAGAAGCCGTCCTTGCCCCGGCCTTCGGCGCCCCGCGCAATCGCCGCAAGCACGCCCGTCATATCGGCCGCCCCCGCCGCGCGGGCGAAGGCCGCATCTTCGCTGACGGCATCCGCGGGTTCCGGCGGGCGCCCGATGACGACGAGGCCGATGCCCTCGTCCATCGCCGCCGCCACCTTCTCGGCGAAGCCGCCGGCTCCGCCGCTTTCCTTCGTCACGAGCCAGCGCACGCCGGTGTCTTTGATCATGGCGCGGTTCATCTCGTAGGAAAACGGGCCCTGCATCAGGATGAAGCGGTGCGCGTCGAACCCGAGCGCCGTGCATTTCTTGATGTTGTCGGCCATCGGCAGCATGCGCAGGAAAACGCGGTCCGTGAGCCCGGGCAGCGCAAAGGCACCCGCCGTCTTGCTGCCGGTCGTGAGCAGCACGCCGCCCTCCTGCCTGCAGAGGAAGGCCGCCGCCTCCTCCGCGGTGCCGAACCCGGAGAAACCGGGGAGGGCTTCCTCGCTCGGCGCCCGGCCGACGCGCAGGTAGGCATGCCCCGTGTCCGCGCACGCGGCGCGCAGGTTCTCGGACACCTCCTCGGCGTAGGGGTGGGTGCAGTCGATGACCAGGGGCGGCGCGTCCCCGGCAAATCGCGCCGCCATGGCGATCCGGGAAAGCCGCCCGGCTTCCACGACGAACGCCGCCGCGCCGAAGGAGGCCTTTGGCAGCAGGTCCCGCCCGTACTCGGTCGCCGTGAACAGGCGCACGGGGATGCCCGCGCCCGCGAGCCTGCCCGCGAGACGGCGCCCCTCCACCGTGCCTCCGAAAATGAAAATCTCAGCCATGTGCCTCCCCTTCCGCGCCCTTGCCCTCCGGGGGCGCCGTGTACCCGCGTTTCGTCACGAGCTTGCCCCGGATGTTGACCGTGTCCGCGCAGCCGACGAAGACCGTCGTGAACATATCCGCCTCGTAGTCCTGGAGCGCCTCGAGCGTGAGGACCCCGGAGGACTCGCCGTCCCGGCCGATGTTGCGCACGTAGCCGCAGAGCGTGCCCGGCGGCAGATGGCGCAGCAGGATCTGCGCGGCGCGCTTCAGGTGGCCGGCCCGTTTCCGGCTCGACGGGTTGTACAGGCAGATGGCGAAGCCGCCGCGCGCCGCGCCGTCGAGCCGCGCCTCGATCATCTCCCAGGGCGTCAGGAGGTCGCTGAGGCTGACGACGGCAAAATCGTTCATGAGGGGCGCGCCGAGCACGGCGGCGCCCGAGAGCGCGGCGGTGACGCCGGGGACCACGAGGATCTCCACCTCCCCGAACGCGCCGGCATCCGCCTCGCAGAGCTCGTAGATCAGCCCGGCCATGCCGTAGACGCCCGCGTCGCCGCTGCAGACGACGCCGGTCGCCCGCCCGGAAGCGGCTTCGCGCAGCGCGATCCGGCAGCGCTCCACCTCCTGACGCATCGGCGTCGAGAGCCGTTTCTTGCCGTCCGCCAGATCCCCGAGCAGGTCGAGGTAGACGGGGTAGCCCACGAGCGTTTCGCACGCGGCCACCGCGTTGAGCGCGTCCAGCGTCATGCCGCCCTTGCCGCCGGGCCCGATGCCGATCACATAGAGCTTCTTCATTGTTTGGCCCCTTTCTTTTTCGCCTTCCCCATGCTTTCCCCCTGCCGCACAGCCTGCCATAGGGCCGGCTTCACGGCCGCCTCCGTTAGGGCGGCGAAACAGGTCTCCCACATCTCCTGGTCGAGCGAATCGCGCAGGCCGAACAGTATCTTGCCGACGACCATGCGGCTCGCGCTTTCAATCGAGGTGCGCAGCGCCGCGCGCGTCTGCTCGTCCGCGCCCGCGGCGCGCAGCGGCGCGTCCGTCCGCGCGAGGATGTCCGCCGCCGCCGCCGCGCGGATGGCCTCGATGTTGCCGATGTGCGGGCGGAAGCGGTTCCAGGCGAAAAACTCCGCGACCCCCGCAGAGACGAGCGCTTCGATGCGCCGGATGCGCGCCTCGTCCGCCCGGAAGCGGTCGTCGGACAGGTCGTCGACCGTGACCAGCCGCACGCCCGGCAGCGCGCCGACCCCCGCCTCGATATCCGCGGGCACCGCCAGGTCGAAGAAGAGCCGCACGCCCGCGCCGTGGGGGGTGGGCCCGCCCGCCCCGCCGGCCGCGAGCGCCTCCCGCGTCTCGCGCGCAAGCAGCGTGAAATGCGGGCTGACCGTCGCGCTCATCACGGCGTCGTACCCGGCCAGCCGCGCGTACCGCTCGGCGTACGGGACCGCCCCGCACCCGGCGGGCACGACGGTTTCGCCGTGCCGGAAGCGGCGCAGCGTGACGTCGGCGGAAAAGCCCGCCTCCACGAGCGCCCGCGCCGTCAAGCGCCCGACGTTGCCGTTGCCGATGACGAGGCAGCGCGGCGTGGCGCCCCCGCCCGTCGGGAAAGCCGCTTGCACGGCCTCCACCACTTTCGTCGCGACGGAGGGCGCGGCGCTGCCGCCTTCCTCCGCCTTCGCCTTCTTCGCGCATGTGATCGCGGCTGTGAAGGCGCGGTCGAGCACGGTGCCCGCCGTGCCCGCGCGCCCCGCCGCCTCGAGGGCGTCCTTCATCTGCCCGAGGATCTGGTCTTCCCCGAGGATCTTGGACTGCAGCCCGCACGCGAGCCGGAAGAGGTGGAAGGCCGCCTCCTCGCCGCTGCGTGCCGTCAGGCAGGCCGCGCCCCCGGGCTCCGTCGCCGGCTCCCCCGCGAGCGCCGAAAGCAGCGCCGCTGCGGGCGGGTCCTCCGCCCGCAGCCCCGAGAGCCACAGCTCCGTCCGGTTGCAGGTGGAGAGCAGGACGCAGGAGAGGTGTGGGTGCCACGATGCAAGGCGGCGCATCGCGTCCTCCGACGCGCCCGCCGCAAACGCGTACCGCCCGCGCACCGACGCGCCCGCGTGCTCAAAGTCGATCCCGGCCATCTCAAGAGGCATGTTTCCCACCTTCCAGCAGCGCTTCCAGCTGCTCCACCGTCCGGGGCGCGCCGCCGGCGCCCCCGTCCACGAACCCGCGCGCCGCAAGGGCGCGGTACACGCGCACCACCTGCGGCGGGTGCAAATCCGCCCGGGCGAGCACCTGCTCGTCCGTCATCACGTCCTCCGGCGCCCCCGCCGCGAGCACCTTCCCTTCGCTCAGGACGGCCACGCGGTCGGCCCACGCGTACGCGAGGTCCATGTCGTGCGTCGACAGGCAGACCGTCACGCCGCGCCGGCTCATCGCCTCGATGATCTCCATCAGCTTGGCCGCGTGCCTCGGGTCGAGCGCGCTCGTCGGCTCGTCAAAAAGCAATACGTCCGGCTCCATCGACAGCGCGGACGCCGCCGTCACGCGCTTCTTCTGCCCCTGGCTCAAAAAATGCGGCGGCTTGCGCGAGAGGCCCGACACGTCCGTCCACTCCATCGCGCGCTGCGTCCGCGCCTCCACCTCCGCGGCGCCGAGCCCCATATTGGCCGGCCCGAAGGCGACCTCCTGGAACACATCGACACAGAAGATCTGTGAATCGGGGTCCTGGAACACGAACCCGATCCGGCTCCGCAGCTGCGTCAGCCCCTTGCGGTCGTAGGTCACGGGCTCGCCGCCCAGCACGACCTCCCCCGCCGTCGGCTTCAGTATCCCGGTGAGGCACAGAAACAAGCTCGTCTTGCCCGACCCGTTGGAGCCGAGCAGCGCGAGGCGCTCGCCCCGCGCGATCGACAGATCGACGCCGCGCAAGGCATGCGTCCCGTCCGCATAGGTGTATTCCAGACCACGCACCGCGATCATCGTTATTGCAAAAATCCCCCCGCTGTCCGCACATAAACGAGCAGAACGCCCATCAGCGCCGTGGCCGTGCACGCGAGCACGGCCTGCGGGCCGCTTACGGCGGCTTCGCGCACCTGCCAGGGCATCGCGCCGTCGTAGCCGCGCAGCTCCATCGCCGCGTACACGGCCTCGGAGCGCTTGAACGAGCGGACGAAGACGCCGGACGCCACGAGCGCCGCCGACCGGATGGCGTCCATCCGCCGCCGCTCCCCGAGGCGCAGCTTGCGCGAGACGTTCATCTGCCACAGCGTGCCGAGCAGGTCGTGGATGAAGCGGTAGGTCAGCATCGTCAGCTCCGAGAACACGCGCGGCAGCGGCGAGCGGTAGAGCAGGCCGATGACGGCGGGCACGGGCGTCGTGAGCAGCAGGAAATACTGGCTCGCCACGCACCCCATCGATTTCAATAATAGATTTGCCGCGCGGACCAGGCTCTCCTCCGAGAAGCCGACGTAGACGCCCGCCATATGCACGGACAGAAGCCCCGGCGGCGTCTGGCCGACCCGCAGCGCGACGGTGATCACGCCGACGACGACGAAGGCCTCGGGCACGGCCATGAGCGCCGCGTAGGCCCTCGGCGCGATGCCGGAGAAGCGGATGCCGCAGAAGACCATGACGCAGGTCACGAGCACGGAATAGGGGATGCTGTCCGCCACGATGCAGCAGATGGTCATCAGGAAGGCGAGGTAGGCCTTCCACGCGGTGTTCAGCCCGCTGATCGGGGCGGCCAGGGCCGTGTGCTCAATCCCCGGCATTGCCCTGCTTTTTCTCCCAGCTGCGCGAGCCGACCATGTAGCCGATGCCGCCGAAGAGGACGGCGGAGCCGATGACGGCTTGCAGGCAGAAGAGCAGGCTTTCCGTCTCGCCGCCGGGCGGCTCCCAGAGGCTCTCGGCCCACGGCGTGTACGACGCGTCGATGGTTTGGATGAGTTCGTCCGCCACCCCGTCCGTGCCGCCAAATTCGCTGTCCTGTATGAGGAAGAGCGGGATGGTCGAGATGAGGATGACAAGGCCGATGAGGATCAGCGACGTGATGATGTGTTTGCGGATCATGCGAGGCTCCTTTCCGCCGGGGACAGCAGTTTCAAAGTGTTGAAGATGACGACCGTCAGCAGGCCCTCCGCGATGGCCAGCGGGATCTGCGTCACTGCGAAGACGCCGAGGAATTTGACGGTCGTGGCGGCCAGGCCCATCTCCGCCGTCTGGAAGGCGAGGCCGAGCTGGAACGAGGTCACGACGTAGGTGACGAGGTCGGCGGTGAAGGCCGCGGCGAAGACGCAGATGCTCTTCTTCACGTTCATCCTGCCGAGCAGCAGGTAGACGCCGTAGCCCGCGAACGGCCCCACCACCGCCATGGAGATGGCGTTGGCGCCGAGCGTCGACAAACCGCCGTGCGCGAGCAGCAGCGCCTGGAAGGCGAGGACGATGAGGCCGAGCACGCTCATGGCGGACGGACCGAACAGCACGGCGCCGAGGCCGGTGCCCGTCGGGTGCGACGAGCTGCCCGTGACCGACGGCAGTTTCAGCGCGGACAGGATGAAGCAGTACGCCGCGCTCATCGCGAGCAGCAGCTTCATATGCCCGTCGCCCGCGCATTTCTTCGAGATGACGTAGATGCCGCGGGCAAAGAACGGGATGTACAGCGCCGCCCAAAAGATGCACCATTTCGTCGGGAGCATCCCTTCCATGATGTGCATAGCCGCCGCCTGCGCGGGGAATGCGAACAGGATCGTCAGCGCTGCCGCTGCCGCGACCCAAACCCTTGCTTTTGCGATTTTTCTGAGCATAGACCTCTCCTTTCTTGCGCCCACGCTGACAAAAAAACGGGCGGTGCTCTCGCACAGCCCGCATTTGCTGTTGTTTTTCCGAAGGCCTTTTGCATGACCGTTGGATGCCGCCCCCATCACCGTGGGTGGGTTTTACAATTCATGCAGGTCTTCTGGCTCTTGGATCATGACGCCCGGTTTCCCTTCCCAACGCCCCGGCGCGCGCATCGCGGCACCCGCAGGCATCAGTGGTTTTCATACTCGAAAGTAGCAAACCGGCATTCCCCAATTACAGCGACGGCAACCGCACAGGTCTCTCACCTGTTTCCCTTTTCACCGAGCGTATCGGAACATGAATGCAATTCAATTGTGCCTCCAAAATAGCACAGCCCGCGCTCCATGTCAATGGAAGGAACCCAATTCCCGAAATTATTTGCCCGGCGATTCGCCGAGGTTCACGATGTACTCGTCAGGGTCGGCCCTCTCGGAGCAGTAGATGCCGTAGGCTTCGCTGCCGAATGCTTCGCCTGGGTTCACCCACTCGTGGTCCTCGCCTCTGCCCATGAGCATGAGCTGATCGATCCCGACCTGGTCGGGGTGAAGCTCATTGACCAGGACATCGCGGATATACAGGAAATACCTTTCCTCGGATTCTGTGTCCTTATTGCGGAACAGATCATACCACATGTAATTCGTCAGGACGACTTTCCCGTCTTCAATATCGATCTGTCTTTTTGCGCTTAGGCTGGACATGTAGTAACCATCGACATCCCCGTCAAACAATTTGCTTGAGTACGCTGCGCCTGCCGCAAGCTTGTCTTCCCCCACCAATTCCCTCGCCATCCCGGAAAACAAGCCTACGATCGCCTCCGTGTCATCGTTTTCCAATGCCTCTGTCACAGCTTCGAGTTTCTTGTCCCCTGAAACATCCACGCCCGTCTCCGCAATCGCCCGGCCTAGGATGTCGGTTCGAAAAACCCCCCGGAAATCCGTTTGAAAAAACCAGTCGCTGTAAAAAGGCTTGTAGTATTGTTCCCGATCCTCCTGCCGCAACAGCGCTATCTTCGACACCCCGGTTTCGCCCCGTTCAAGCGAGTTGAACAAATAATCGGCGACGTACAGATCATAGACGTCGACATCGGTCGTGATGGTGGCGTATATTCTCGCCTGCCAGAATCTTTTCCCATAATCGCCGTTCAGCCAAGAATCCTTCCAATCGTAGACCCAGCCGCCGTGCGAGACCCGTGATACTTCCACGCATTCAATATCGCCCTGGATCACCGTAAAGAGATATTCTATCCCTTCCTGCATCCCCTGCTCTCCGACCGCTTCAACCGTATTCTTTGAAAACAGCCTCATGATTGCACCGGAATCCTTCAACTGTATGGCGCCAAGTATTTTCGCGACTTTCGCGGTCTTGTAAGAATATTCGCTCGAAGCGTACCGCATTTCGTTGAGGCTCGTCTGCGACAGGATGAATACGGCAATGCCGACCAGAACGGCAATCCGCACGATTTGTTTTGGTTTTGGAACCCGGCTCATGGCACTAATATATCATATGTGAGCAGATTTTTCCCATCCGCCGGGGGCAATCAGTGCTACAATATCCATATCGTTTGGGGTTATTTATATTGTAGGGAAGCATTACGCGAAAGGAGCGCCTATGGACGACAGGGGTTATGTTCAGGTGTACACGGGGAACGGGAAAGGCAAGACGACGGCGGCGCTGGGCATCGCCGCGCGCATGCTGTGCAGCGGCGGCTATGTCTATCTCGGCCAGTTCATGAAGGGCCAGGATTACAGCGAGCTCGGCCTCTCGAAGCATTTCAAGCGGCTGAAGCATGAGCAGTACGGCGAGCCGGGCTTCGTGAACGGCAAGCCGACAGAGAAGGACATCCTGCTCGCCCGCGAAGGGCTGCGCATCGCGTCGGAGGCGCTGCTCTCCGGCAAATACGACATGGTCGTCCTCGACGAGATCAACACGGCCCTGCATTTCGGGCTCGTGGGGGTGCCCGAAGCCCTCGCGCTCATCGCGGCGCGCCCCGCCCATACGGAGCTCATCCTCACCGGGCGCCATGCGCCGGAAGCCATCATCGAAGCGGCGGACCTCGTCACCGAGATGCGGGAAGTCAAGCATTATTATTCCAAAGGCGTGAAGGCCCGGGTCGGCATCGAGAAATGAATTTGGGGCTGGGGGGTCAGGCGCCGAACAGGTCGACGGCTTTCTCCATGTTTTGAATGATCGGCACGGCGAACGGGCATCGCTCCTCGCAGCTGCCGCAGGCGGTGCAGTCCGAGCCGTACGCGTCGAGCGACGTGTAATGCAGATGGATGGACGGCGGGACCTCTTCGCTTGCGAGCGCGATGTCGAGGTAGCGGTTGACGGCCGCGATGTCGATGCCCATGGGGCAGGGCTGGCAGTGGCTGCAGTAGAGGCAGGTGCCGCGGAAGGCCTCGGCTTTGCCGCTGAGGATTTTCGTGTAGGAGAGCCCCTGCTCGTCCGTGTCGAAGTAGGCGAGGGCGTCCATGAGCTCCGCCTCCGAGGCGACGCCGACGAGCGCGCTGACGACGGCCGGGCGGTCGAGCGCGTAATGGATGCACTGCGCGGTCGTGAGCGGTGCGGGGAAGGGCGTGAATTCGGGGGAGAGCAGCTTGCCGGAGCCGAGCGTCTTCATCGTCGTGATCGCGACGCCGGCGGACTCGCAGGCGCGGTACAGCGCGGCGCGCTCCGTCTGGATGCCGCCGTCGCCGGCTTCGGAAAACGTGTCGTCCGCGAGCATGGTGTCGACCCCGAGCCCCGGCGGCATCAGGTCGAACGCCGGGTTGACGCTGAACATCAAAAGGTCGAGCTCGCCCGTGTCCACCATGCGCTTTGCGGTGAGCGGGTCGTGCGAGCTGGCGCCGATCCCGCGGATGGTGCCCGCCTTCTTCAGATCCTGCGCGTACCGCAGGAGCGTCCCCTCCTCGAAGACGGTCTCGAACGCCTTGGCCGAGTCCATGAAAAACAGCATGCCGAAGTCGATGTAGTCCGTGCCGAGGAACCGCAGCAGGTTCTCGAAATAGGTCCGGCAGAGCTCCGGGTCGCGGCTGATGTCGTACTGCTTGTTGACGTCCGTCGAGCCGATCATTCCCTGGATCATCACCTGGTGCCGGTGCCCCGCGATCGCGCGGCCGATGTTCCTGCGGATCTCCTCGCCCGGCATGAAGCAGTCGAGCATGTTGACGCCCGCGTCGAAGGCGGCGTGCAGCACGCGCTCCACGTCCTCGTAGGGCTTGCCGTCCAAATGCTCCCCGCCAAGCCCGACCACACCCGCCTTCAGATTCAGTTTCGGGATCGTTCTGTACTCCATAGGGGTATTATACTTGGTTTTTTTGGTCTGTGGTGAAAAAGGATGCGCCGCCGGAAAAAGATGCGCCGCCGCCGCAGTATGGTAAACTGGTGCAGGGGTTTGACGCCGGGCGGATGGAAGGGCGGTGCTATTGTGGACAATAACGATGTGCTGTCGGTGCTGATCGTGGACGACGAAAACTGGATCTGCCACTTGATCCAGGAAGCCGTGCCGTGGGGCAAGCTGCGGATGGAGGTCGTCGGCTTCGCGGGCAACGGGCTGGAAGCGCTGGGCTTCCTGCGGGAAAAAGGCGCCGACATCGTGATCACGGACATACGGATGCCCAGCGTGGACGGCCTCGAGCTGATACGCCGCGCGCGGGAGGAGCGGATCGACGTGGGCTTCATCATCGTCAGCGGCCACCGGGATTTCGAGTACGCGAAGAGCGCCATGTCGCAGGGCGTCGCGCACTACGTGCTGAAGCCGGTCGACGAGGACGAGCTGACCCTGGCCCTGGGGCGGATGCGGAAGGAGATCCTCGCGAGGCGGTACCAGACGCCGCCGCCGCAGGAGCCGGACGCGCCGGCGGGCGGAAGCAGCGCGCCGCAAAGCTCGAAGGCGGTTGTACTCGTCAAAGAGTACATCTACGAGCATTACCGCGAGGACCTGACCCTGACGGACGCCGCCGGCCGCGTGCACCTCAACCAAAATTATTTGAGCTCGCTGTTCAAAAAAGAGACCGGGCTGACTTTCGTGGCGTACCTGCAAAACTACCGGATCGAGCAGGCCAAGAAGCTGCTGCGCGAGACCACGATGCGCGTGTCCAAACTGCCGGCGGAGGTCGGGTATAGCGACGCGCGGCATTTTGCGAAGCTCTTCAAGAAGATCACCGGCCTGACGCCCTCGGAATACCGGAAGCTGCATATATGAGGAAGAGGTCGGAAGAGGGCGGCTCCCCGAGGGTCAAGGAGAAGATCCTGCTGATCTTCTACACGGCGGCCGGCCTCGGCACGGCCATCACGGCCGCGGCCGCGGTGTTCAACGCCTATTTCGCGCAGCGCCCGTGGATGCTGGCCCTGTCCTTCGCCGGCTTCGCCGTGGCGATGCTCCTCCTGACGCTGTATTTCAAAAGGAAGGTCTACGACCCGATCAAGAAGATCGAGCGGGCGATGGAGGTCGTGTCGGACGCCGAGAACATCCTCGACTTCGAGATCGAGATCAGCCGGGACAGCGAGCTGTACGAGCTCTCCTCCTACCTCAACAAGACCATCAACCAGCTCAAGGCCTTCGCCGACCGGGAGTACTCGGCGACCCTGCTCGCGAAGCAGGCGGAGATCAACGCGCTCCAGATGCAGATCAACCCGCACTTCCTCTACAACACGCTGGACTCGATCCGTGGCCTCGCGCTGACGGAGGGGATGGACGACATCGCGGACATGACGAAGGCCCTCTCCAAGCTGTTCCGCTACAGCATCAGCAAGGAGGACGACTTCTCGACCCTGCAGGAGGAGATCGGCAACGTCATGAACTACATGACGATCCAGCATATGCGTTTCAATAATAAATTCCAGTTCCAGACCGACATCGACACGGAAGAGGACCCGGATATCCTTGCCTACCAGATCCCCAAACTGACGCTGCAGCCGATCGTGGAGAATTCTGTTTTCTACGGGCTCGAGACCAAGCCCGGCCCCGGGCGGATCGTCCTGCACGCCTACACGACGGAGAGGCGGCTCATCGTGTCGGTGGAGGACGACGGCGTCGGCATGTCGCAGGCGCGGCTGGACGAGATCGCGGAGAACCTCATGAAGGAGTCGGCGGACCCCTTGGGGCAGTCCGCCTCCATCGGCCTCGTGAACGTCAACGAGCGCATCCGCCTGCTGTTCGGCGAGGACTACGGGCTGCGGGTCACGAGCACGGTCAACGTCGGGACGACCGTGGAGATCACGCTGCCGCTCGTCCGCTCCGATTCCTGAAAAAACTGAAAAATACCCCCGTATTTCTTAGAATTGCCTCGTTGTTTTTCAGGGATTTCAACCCTATACTGGGGAAGAGGTGTGGAGGGACTTTCTATGAAGCAGGAGTTGCTGAGGCTGGAAGATATCACGGTGTCCTATTCCGGTGTCCAGGTGCTCAACCGCGTGAGCCTCAGCATCATGCGCGGCGAAACCGTCGTGCTCATGGGGGAGAACGGCGCGGGCAAGTCGACGCTCATCAAGCTGCTGTGCGGCATGACGAAGATGGACGGCGGCAGGGTCTGGCTGGACGAAGACCCCGTGGAGATCCATTCGCCGTCCGAAGCGATGAACCTGGGGATCCACTGCATCCTGCAAGAGCCGTCCGTGGCGGGGAACCTGACGGTGGCGCAGAACATTTTCCTGTACAGCAGCTACCAGCCCACGACGAAGATCTACAGCGGCAAGACCGTGCAGCGGTACGCAAAGGATCTGCTGGACCGCATCGGGATCCGGCTCGACCCGGACGCCTACGCCCGGGACCTGTCCGTCTCGCAGCGGTTCCTGCTGTTCGTCGCGATGGCGATGTGCATCGAGTCCAAGCTGCTCGTCATGGACGAGACCACGGCCTCCATGGATCCGCAGGACAGCGAGACGATCGAGCGGATCATACGCGGCTACAAGGAGAAGGGCAACGCCGTGCTGTTCATCACGCAGGACGTGGAGGAGGCCATGCGCATCGCGGACCGGATCGTCATCCTGCGGGACGGGAGGAACGCCGGCAGCCTGCGCAGAAAAAACTTCTACCTCCCCAACATCGTGCGCATGATGACGGGCCGCCCCGAGGGCCGGGAGGCCGCCCCGGCGCGGGCGGACGGCGGCCGGGAGGTCTTCCGGATCGAGAACGCCACGATCCCCGGCGAGCTCAGGGACGTGACGCTGTCCGTGAACGAGGGCGAGATCGTCGGCGTGATCGGCCTGCTCGGCTCCGGGAAGTCGTCCGTCGCGCGCGCGTCGTTCGGGATCACCCGCCTGTCCGGCGGGGACATCTACGTCCGGGGCAAGCGCCAGCGCTCCTGGTCCGCCTACAAGGCGATGAAGCAGAAGGTCGTCTACCTGCCGGAGGACCGCCTCTCGGCGGGGATCTTCGCAAACTTCAACGCGGAGGAGAACATCGTCGCGGGCATCGCGAAGAGGGTGAGCCGCGGCGGCTTCATCCGGCGCCGGATCAGCCGCTACGTGACGAACGAGTACATCAAGCGCCTGAACATCTCGCTGCTGCACCCCGGCCAGAACGCCAAGACCCTGTCGGGCGGGACGCAGCAGAAGCTGATCCTGTCCCGCAGCATGGCGGCGGCCCCCATCCTGCTGATCGCGGACGAGCCGACGAACGGCCTGGACATCGCGACCCGGGGGGAGCTGCGCGCGCTGTTCCGCGACCTGGCGGCGGCCGGCATCGGCATCCTGTACATCTCCTCGAACACCCAGGAGATCCTGCAGATCTGCCACCGCGTCGTCGTCCTCTCCCGCGGCCGCGTCAAGAAGGTCCTGTCGCGCGGCGAGGCGCTGTTCGACGAAAGGCTCGCCGACGAGCTGTACTGAAAACATAGGTGATCGCCAGGCCCTGCGAATCGGCGCCGGGCCCGGTAGAGGGATATGATTGATAGTTGTCGAATATAGGGAAAAAGGAGGATTGAACGTTGAAGAGAATAACAATCACTAGAAAAGCGGTGGCGGCGGCGCTGGCCCTGATGATGGTCGCCGTGCTGTTTGCCGGCTGCGGGGACTCCGGCGGCAGCAGCGCGGCGGCGGAGCCCGCGGGCAGCAGCGCGGCGGCGGAGCCCGCGGGAGGCGGCGGCGCGGCGGGCAGCACGGTGGAGATCGGCGGCTACAGCTTCACGATCCCGGACAAGGACCCGGCCGACATCGAGATCGCCGTGGTCTACATGAACACGACGGTGCCTTTCGCGCAGGCGATCAAGCAGGGCGTTGACCAGGGCGCGGAGGAATTCGGCGTCAACGCCTACATGACCGGCAAGGAGACGTGGGACACGGCGGTGGAGATCGACGTGGTCCAAAACCTGATCACGAAGGGCGTCGACGGCATTGCGGTCGCCGTCATGGATGAGCCCGGCATGACGCCTATTATTCAAGAGGCGCTGAACGCGGGCATCCCGACGGTCACCTTCAACGTGGACGCGCCGGATTCGGGCCGCCTGGGCTTCGTCGGGGAGAACCTGACGACGGCCGGCGAGATGACGGCGCGGGACGTCGCGGAGGCGATGGGCGGCAAGGGCAAGGTGCTCGTGTCGTCGGTCGCGCAGGCCTCGACCTGGTCCCGCCAGCGCCAGGACGGCGTTGAGAAGGTGTTCGCCGAGTACCCGGACATCGAGATCGTGCAGGTCGTCGACTGCCCGGGGAGCGAGCAGGAGGAGTACAGCGTCCTGGAGAACGCGCTGCTCGCGAACCCGGACATCAGCGGGCACGTCTCGCTCGGCGGCACGGCCTATGTCTTCGCGCGCGTCCTCAAGCAAAACAACATCGGCAACATCGACTCGGACGCGCCGATCTACACCAGCGGCCATGACCTGACGCCAAACGACGAGGTCCTGCAGCAGATCGAGGACGGGTGGCTTTACACGATGTACACGCAGCAGCCCGTCAACCAGGGCTACCAGGCGGTCAAGATGCTCGCGACCTTCCTGACTACGGGCGACGCGAGCGTCTTCGAGGTGCTCGACTCCGAGATCCGCGCTGTCGACCGCTCCAACTACCAGGAGTACGTGGACATGCTCGAGGCCGGCGAGCCGGTCGGCTGACCCTATTTGTTTTGGAAAGTGTGACGGTGACATGGAACATACATTGAACAAACGCGGCGGCGGTTTTTTCCGGCTGAAGGAGTCGGGCGTGATCATCGCATTGGTGATCCTCTTCGTCTTCTTCAGCGTATCGACGGACACCTTCCTGTCGTCGCAAAACCTGATGAACATCTTGCGCCAGGTGTCGTTGCTTGGAATCATGACGATGGGGATGACGATGGTGATCGTCACCGGGGAGTTTGACCTGTCCGTGGGCTCGACCTTCGGCATGACGGGGCTCCTGACGGGGACGTTCATGTCGACCCTCGGGTACCCGATATGGGTATCGATCGTGCTCGGCGTATTGATCGGGATCGCGGTGGGGCTGATCAACGGGATATTGGTCACGTACTGCCGCATCCCGTCCTTCATCGTCACACTCGGCATGCTCAATATCGTGCGGGGCCTCGCGTTGGTGATCACGGGGGGGCTCGTCGTCGTGCTGAACGAAAAGACCGTCCGGTACCATGACGGGCTGGACAGCTTTTTCTTCACCGGGAGCGGGAAGGTGGGCGCGATGCCCGTGATGGCGTTTTTCTTCATCGCGGTCGTCGTCGCCGCCTTCTTCGTGCTGCACAAGACCATCATCGGTTTTTGGATGAAGGCGGTCGGCGGCAATTCGAACGCGGCGCAGGCCGTCGGCATCAAGGTGCCGTTCGTCAAGATCGTGGCCTTCAGCATCCTCGGCGGGCTCGCCGCGCTCGCCGGCATCATCAACCTCGCCTTCATCACGAACGCGCAGGGGACGACGGGCCAGGGCATGGAGCTCAACGTCATCGCGGCGACCGTCATCGGCGGCACGTCCATCTCCGGCGGGGAGGGGTCCATCCTGGGCGCGGTGATCGGCGTGCTGATCACGGGCATCCTCAACAACGGCCTGATCCTGATCGGGGCGTCCTCGTTCGTGCAGACGGTGTGCATCGGCGCCGTCATCATCGGGGCGGTGGCAATCGACGTGTGGTCGAGGAGAAGGCAGTAAAGTGGAATCTATTATTCGGTTTGAAAAAATAACGAAACGCTTCAGCGGCGTGCAGGCGCTTGACGACGTGTCGTTCGCCATCGAAAAGGCGCAGGTGCACGCGATCGTCGGGGAGAACGGGGCCGGCAAGTCCACGCTCATGAACATCCTGTCCGGCCTTCTGGTGCAGGACGAGGGGCAGGTGTACTACAAGGGGGAGGCCCGGAAGATCGGCTCCCCGGCGGTGGCGCGCAAGCTCGGCATCGCGACGGTCTTCCAGGAGCTGAAAAACTGCGACAACCTGACGGTGACGGAGAACATCTTCATGGGGCGGGAGATCAAAAGCGGCTTCTCGCCGAACTGGCGGAAGATGAACGAGCTGGCGCGCGGGATCCTGCGGGAGTACGGCGTGGAGATCGACGTGCAGACGCCGCTCTCGGGGCTCAGCATGGCGCAGAAGCAGATCATCGAGATCGCCAAGGCCATCGACCTGAACGCGGACGTGCTGATCCTGGACGAGCCGACGAGCGCGCTGACGGTGAACGAGACGCGGCACCTGTTTGCGAATATCCGCAGGCTGAAGGAGAAGCAGGTGACCGTGATCTTCATCTCCCACCGGCTGGAGGAGATCTTCGAGATTGCGGACGTCGTCTCGGTGCTGCGCAACGGGAAATACCTGTGCACGTGCGAGACCGGCAGCATGACGACGGGGGAGGTCATCCAGCTGATCGCCGGCAAGGACCTCGTGGCGCAGTACGCGGCGACCGGCGGGAAGAGCGGCCGGGCGTTTTCGAAGAAGGTCCTCGAGGTGGAGCACCTGTCCCGCGGAAGCGCGGTCCGGGACGTCAGCTTCGCCTTGTACGAGGGGGAGATCCTCGGCTTCTACGGGCTGCAGGGGTCCGGGCGCACGGAGACGATGGAGGCGGTCTTCGGGCTTGCGAAGAAGACCGGCGGGGCAATCCGCATGTTCGACGAGGACGTGCGCAAGCCGGACACCAGGGCCAGCATCCGGGGCAGGATGAGCATGCTGACCGAGGAGCGCAAATACAACGGGGTCTTCTTCAACATGGACGTCAACGAGAACATCGCGGTGGTGCACAGCCGCAAGATCGCCCGGGGCGGCTTCCTGAATTCGAGGCGGATGCGCGAGATGGCCAACGCCTACGTGGACCGCCTCGCCATCAAATGCACGGGCCTCAAGCAGCCGATCGGGAAGCTGTCGGGCGGCAACCAGCAGAAGGTGATCCTGTCCCGGGGCCTGTCCACGGACCCCTCGATCCTGATCCTCGACGAGCCGACGCGCGGCGTCGACGTCGGGGCCAAGGCGGAGATCTACGAAATCCTGCGCGCGCTGCAGCGCGAGAAGAACCTGTCGATGATCGTGATCTCCTCGGAGCTCCCGGAGATCATCCTGCTCTGCGACCGCATCCTCGTCATGCACGGCGGCAGGATCACGGGCGAGCTGACCGGGGGCGACATCAACGAGGAGGCGATACTCAAGTGCGCCTTCAACGACTCCCTTCCGCCGAAAACGAAAGGCCCTTCAGACCTCAGCCCAGGCTCTCGATGAAGTTGTCCAGGCGGGTGCTGTCTTCCATGCTGGTGCGGGCGCACACCACGGTCGTGCCGATGCGTTTCAGCAAGACGTACGACCCGTCGGCAATCACGGTGTACTGCGAATCCGTCCCGCTCACCTTGGTGCCCATCATCAGGTACGTCGCATTCGACTCAACCAGCCCAATGTTGCCCTCATAGAAATACTCCGCGTTGGCCTCGCTGTCAAACTCGAACCACTGCACGTTGATCGGATCCTCGTAAAACCCCAGGACCTTCTTGACGACTTCGCTCCCGCTTTGTTCCGAATACTCTTCTGTAATATCTACGACCTCAAACCCGGCTTGCGCCGCCTTCTGCTCGAAGACCTTCTCCGGGATGCCCCCCGGCGAGCACCCCGCGAGCGTGAGCAGCATCAGGCCGACACACAGAACCCAGCAAGCCATCCTCCATTTCCCATCCGTTTTCATATCCCTCTCCTTTCCTGCACGTTTGTCTTCTCTCTACAACAGTTTACTCCTTTTCAGGCATGTCATGGGCGCGTGTCATGGGCGTGTCATGGGGACGCGTGTCATGGGGACGTATAATCTGACACACGCCGCCGGATGCCGTGGTGGTCAAATTTCTCTAAAATGAGTGGCCACACCCTCGAATCTCCCCAAAAAAAGCCGTGTTCATTATACGCAATAAAGAAACTTGACAAAAACGACCCCGCGCCCAACCCCAAAGCACTCATTTAAGAGAAATTTGACCACTGGCCCCCGAGCGCCGCTGCCGGGAAAACCCCGTAGTGCGACGTCAGCACGAGCTCGCAGCTTTTCATGATGCCGCGCAGCGCCGCGATGGACTCCTGTGCCCCCGCCGCGTCCATCGTGAACGGGTGGATGCGCACCTCCCCCTTCCGCACGAGGAAGGCGTCGCCCGTGAAGAGGTATTTGCCGTCCACGAGGAACGCCATCGTGCCCGGCGTGTGCCCCGGGGCTTTGACGCAGCGGACGGCCCGGCCGCCGATGGCCATCTCCTGCCCGCCCGAAAGCGCGTCGAGCGCAGTGGGCGCGAGGCCCTCCGGCAGCTTGTTGCCGCGCCCGGCCATCCGGGAGGCCCTGCCGTCCACGAGCGGCAACTCGTCCTCGGAGATGTGGATGGCCGCCTTCCGGAACAGCGGGAGCGAGGCGGTGTGGTCGGAATCCGAGTGCGTCAGGAACACGTCGGTCACGCTGCCGGGCGCGATGCCGAGCTTCCCCATCTCCGCCTCGATCTCGCCTGGCACGGAGCCCGCATCGACGAGGATGTGCCCCGCGCCGGCCTCGATGAAGTACATGCAGTTGCGCCGGTTCCTCACGGCGGTGATCCCCGTGCCCCCGATCGCCCCGGTAGGCGCCGGCCGCATCCGCAGAAATTCCAACACGCTCATGGCACTCTCCTCTCCGTCTGCCCAAACTGGAATACAAGGACAGTTTACCACAGCCCCGGAGCGACAGCACGGGGGTTGGCGGGGCAAGATTTCAACTTTTTTACCCAGAGAGCACCCGCAGGGCTGCTGCCGCATCCTCGTCATGTACGGCGGCAGGATCACGGGCGAGCTGACCGGGGGCGAGATCAACGAGGAGGCGATACTCAAGCGCGCCTTCAACGACAAGGAGGCTATCTGAGGGTCAGTTCAGCGGCTTCCCGCAGCAGTTCTTGTATTTCTTGCCACTGCCGCAGGGGCAGGGGTCGTTGCGGCCGATCTTTGCGGCCTCGCGGCGGTATGGCTCGCGCGGTTCGTCTTCATCCGCGTCGTCGTCCGCGCAGGGGCCGACTGCCCGCTGCCGTCCGAAGGCCTCGTGCGGGGCCCAGCCGAAATTCGTCCACCGCGGCAGGTGGTTCAGGACGTCGGACACGAGGCCGAGCAGGATGTTCATCTTGTCCAGCTCCAAAACCAGGCCCATTTCGATGAGCCAATCCACGACGGACTGCATGGGCGCGTCCCACTGAGCAAAATCGCACAGCCCTTCGAGCACATTTTCCGCGAAGAAAAGGTCGTCCTTGTCCCAGCTGTCGGGGATGTTCTCGTTGAGGAAGCGCCGCAGCCGCTCGTATTCCGGCATGGAGGTCGAATACTCAAGCATCGAGTACGAAAGCAGCTCCTCCTTCGACAGGTGCTTCATTTGCCTGCTTTCGTGCCGCTTCTTGATGTACGCCGCGAATTCCAGCGGCTTCAACTCTTCGTCTTCGCCTTCATCTTCGTCGATTTTGCCCCCGTCTTCCGGCTCCTCGGTCAGCTCGTACCACAGGAGGCATTCCGTCCCGTCCAGGTTCATGATCTCGTAGTCCGAATCCTCCGGCTGCATGAAGCCGAACAGGATGTCCTCGACCTCCTCCCGGGTCAGGGGCGGGTCCAGCGGGAAATATTCCAAGCACAGGTCGGCAAACTCGTCCAGCGTCAGCACGCCGTACAGTTCCGCTGCGGCCGCCGCGCATTGGTCGATGCCGTGCATCGTGTCGAGATACTCGAAAAAGCCGTTCTCCTTGAACTCCTCAGAAATCTCCTGGATCTGCCAGGGGATGACAAAGGTGAACACTGCTTCTTCGCGGTCCTGCGCACCTTCTTGGCGGTATACGAAGACAAGCGGCTCTGCTCCCGCGGCGGGGAGCACCTCTTCCACGGACTCGCGGGGCAGGGACAGGCGGCCGCCAGCCTCGAAGATGCGTTTGAAGGCGGCAAATTGCGACGCTTTCAGATCCCTGAAGAGATCCTCTATGATCTTCGGATCCGAAAAATACGAGGCCATCTTTTTGATCAAATCCGCTTTCCGCATCGAAGCGGCATTCTTGATCAACGCGGCGGACGCTATGGCGGCCAACGTGTCCTTTTTCAGGTAGCCAAACCCGGTTTCCAGATCGTCCGCAGGGGCGCGGGGGATGGAGAGGACATCCAAGGTCTCTTGCTTCAAATGCTTGATTTCCTCCACGATGCCGGAGATGCTTGAAACCATTTCCGCTTCGATCTCGTCGTTCGTCATGTCGGCGTAGATGCTTCTGTGCACCTGCTCGTGCGGCTCGTCATCCACCGGTGGCGATTTTTTCCGATTCGCCTCCTCCCGCGCTGCTTTTCTTTTTTCGTCGAGGATGGCCTTCGACGCTCTGGTGAGACCCTTCGCGTCGGAGATGATGTCGTCCGCCACAAGGTGGTTTTCGTACTGCTCTTTCACCATCTTCCTGATGCTTGGCCCGAGCACGACCGGCAGGGACCGGAAAATGGTGTCGTAAACGATCCGGCCCTCGAACGGCAGCAGCGCCGTCTCCACCCCGGACGGCAGGTCCGGGAGGATTTCATCGATGTCGTTAGATATGCCCGAGACGAGGAAGGCGCGGTCGTCCAGCAACAGCACGCTCCCACGGTCCCGATGCGCCACGACGAAGAAATGGGAATACACGCGGTGCTTCCAGCTTCCCACGATTTCCAGCTCGTCCAGCGAAAAGCCCCATGGGTTTTCGGCGATAAAGTCGTCGATGATGCGGTCGCCGCGCTCCCATATATAGTCGAGGAGCACCGACATTTTCTCCGTGTCCATGCTCAGGGTTTCGTAGTCAAAGAGATCCTCCACCACCTGGAACCGGTCGTTTGTGTACCTGGCCAGCCCAAGCAGCAGATGGTAAAGTAGCTGCGCCTGTTCCTCCTTCAAAAACATGCCTCCATTATACACGGCATTCACTCTTTTTCACAGTGCTCTGCGAGGAGCTCTTTGTGTGTCATGGGTGTGTCATGGGGACGTGTCATGGGCGTGTCATGGGGACGGACGTGTCATGGGGACGTATAATCTGACACATTCTGCGCTCGTTGCACGATCCCGCGGTTGATTCCCGTCAATCGCGACAGCTGCCGCACTGTTATCCCTTGTTGCTTGAGCAGGAGCAACAGGCCGTCACGCCCGGCCTTCGGCAGCGACGCCACTTTGTCTGGCGCGTCAACCCGACCGGCCTG
>JAISTX010000050.1 GCA_031272365.1 Eubacteriales Family XIII. Incertae Sedis bacterium | reverse complement strand
CATGACGCGCACTATCGTTTCTCCCGGCGGGTGCGGCGCACTTCTTTGATCATATCCACTACATCCTGTTCGTCTTTCAGGCCGAGGCGCTCCGCTTCCCCCGCGAACGCTTCCTGCGCTCGGGTGATGGAGACCAGCGAGGCGTTCTCGATATAGTAACGCCCGTCCTGCTCCAGAAAGATGACCTTGTCCCCGTCCTTCAAATTCATCTTGCGGCGGATATCGACGGGTATGGTCAGCTGGCCTTTTGTAGTAATCTTCGCAACTTCCATTCCGAATCCCTCCTTGGATTCCATGCATTCCTTACCACAATCATAACCGTTTCATTGCCAATAGGCAAGAGGGGATTTTTCCCAGGTCGTGTTTTCCGTGGCGCGGCGCAGCGGTCAATTTCAAATACCGGCCGCTTCACTCGCTTTGCTCGGCTTTGGCTTCCGCCTCGGTTCCGTCCCCGCTTCGGGCTTTGGCTTCCGCCTCGGCTTTCACCTCGGTTCCCGTCTCGTCCTCCACCGCAGTCGCTCCCTCCCACGCCGCGTTCACCTGCGGGAAGCCGGCCGCTTTTGCCCTTCGGTACATCAGCACATAGAGCGCCGCCGCCGCCACGATCACGACCAGCGACAGGACTTGCGCCTGGCGGTACTCGCCCCACGGGAAATGCACCATCAGGCTGTATTCCGGGATGCGCAGCCCCTCGGCGAAGAAACGCTCGACCGAGTAGAGGATGCAGTAGAGGAAGAACGACTGGCCGAAAAACTTGCGCCGGTTGTCCACGCGCAGCAAAAACAGGAACAGCAGGAAGCACCAAATCGACTCGTACAGGAACAGCGGGTGCATCGGCTCCCCGTCGATGCGCACCGCCCACGGCAGGTCCGTGCGCACGCCATAGACCTCGGAGTTGAAGAAATTGCCCCACCGCCCGATCGCCTGCCCCAGCGGGATGCACGTGAAGCACAGGTCCATGAGGTTGAGGAAGCGCTCGTGGTAGATCCGGCACAGCAGCGCCCCCATCAGGGCGCCGACGATCAGCCCGCCGTGGATGGCCAGCCCGCCGTCGCGGAAAGCGAAAATCTTCGCGGGGTTTTCCGAATAATAATCCCAGTTGAAGACCACGTAGTACAGCCTTGTGCCGACGAGCGCCGCCAGCACGATGAGGATGACGAAATTGAAGGTGCGGTCCTGCGAAAGCCCGTGGTAGACGGGCGCGCGTTTGTAAATGATCAGAAACGCGAGCAAGATGCCCGCCGCGATGAGCACGCCGTACCACATGATGTCGATGCCGAAGACGCTGAACGCGACCCTGCCCGGGGATTCCATCACGCGCCCCCTTCCAGTATGGAGCCGAACTGCTCCAGCACCGCCGATGGGTCCTCCGCGTTTGTGATCGCCGAGCCCACCACGATGATGTCCGCCCCGGCCGCCGCGATCTCCTGGAGGTTCCCCGCGTTCACGCCGCCGTCGGTGGCGATCTTGAAATCGAGCCCGCGCGCCTGGCGCCATTCCGAAAGCGCCTTCATCTTCGCCAGGGCGACCGGCAGGAACGACTGGCCGCCGAACCCCGGGTTGACGCCCATCACGAGCACCTGGTCGACCTTGTCCAGCACGTATTCCAGCGCGCTCAAAGGCGTCGCCGGGTTCAGCGCGACGCCGCATTTCACGCCGAGGCTTTGGATCAGCTGGAGCGTGCGGTCCAGATGGAGGCAGGCCTCCTGGTGCACGACGAGGTATTCCGTGTTCTCCGTGACATAGTCGGCCATGAAGCGCCCAGGCTCCTCGACCATCAGGTGGACGTCGAACCGCAGCTTCGTCTTCCCGGCGAGCGACCGGATGACGGGCGGCCCGAACGAGATGTTCGGCACGAAGGCGCCGTCCATCACATCGAGGTGCAGCCACCCGCTCGCGGGGTGCCGTTCCAGCACCTGAAGCATCTCGCCCAGATTCGTAAAATCCGCCGTCAGGATTGATGGTGATAATTTTGCCATTTTTCCACCTCTTCCAGTACTTTCACATACGACCCGTAGCGCGTCTGCCGGATCTTGCCCGCCTCGAGCGCCGCGCGCACCGCGCAGCCCGGCTCGTGCGTGTGCGAGCAATTGTCGAAACGGCATCCCCCGAGGTACGGGAGGAACTCCGGGAAGAGCATGTCCATGCGCCCGGCCGCCAGGTTCGCCGCCTCCGCGGGCTCGAACGCAGAGAAGCCCGGCGTGTCGAAGAGCAGCGTGCCGTCCGCGCAGCGGAAGATCTCCACGTGCCGCGTCGTATGCTTGCCGCGCCCCGTCTTCCGGCTGACCTCCCCGGTCTCCATCGACGCCGCCAGATCCTCGGCCCAGCACGCGAGCAGGCTCGTCTTGCCGACGCCCGACGCGCCCGCGAACGCGACCGTCCGGCCCTTGATCATCTCCCACAGCGCATCCGTGCCCTCGCGCGTCTGCGCCGACACGACCGCCACCGGGTACACGCCCCGGTAGATCTGCGCCATCTTCCGCGCGGCCGCCGGCGACAGGTCGTCCTTGTTGACGACCACGACCGCCTCCGCGTCCGCCGCCTCCGCGCTGACGAGGAAGCGATCCGTGAGCTCGGGGTTTGGGTCGGGGTCCTTCGCCGCGACCGTCACGAGGAAAACCTCCACGTTTGCGACTGGTGGGCGGATGAACGCGTTCCGGCGCGGCAGGATCTCCGTCACGTAGCCCTCCGCGTCCTTCTCGTCCGTCACGTCGAAGCGCACCCTGTCCCCGACGAGCGGCGTGACCCGCGTCGCGCCCTCCTTCTTGAACAGCCCGCGCGCCCGGCACTGGTACACCGTAGGGGCGCACCCCGCCCGGGCGTTTCCGGCCGCCTTCCCGTCCTCAAACGCCTCGACGTAATAGAACCCGGAAAGCGCCTTGACGATCAGCCCTTCGGTCAACGCATGCGCCTCATCATGGCTCAGGTATGGCGGCAGCGGCAGGCGCCGGTGCTGGTATCACTTCCACCGTTATAGTCGCCTCGCCGTATTTCGACGGGTCCACCGTAGACGTCGCGCGCACAATGATTGTGTCCGCAGGCGTATTCTTCGGCACCGTCACAACTCCGGTATCCGAAATCATCACACCGAACGGGTTTCTTTCTAATGACCACTTCACAGTCTTGGCAGCATTGCCGGTCACGGCCACGGTCGCCGTAAATGACTCGGTACGATCGGCAGATCCGTCGAGTGAGATCTTGGCTGAAGCAGGCGACACCGTGACGCTCGTCACCGACGCCGCAGGCGTCCCGTTGGACTGCACAACCTTGACCGTTGTACCACCTTTCACGATACCGCTGTTCGGCGTCATTTCAATGATAGTACCCGCTGCGGCCGTATTGTTAGCAGTGGTAAACTCCCACTTGAGATAGGATCCGCCCGGTATCTTCGCTTCAATCTCGTCCGTCGTTGCATACACCTCGCCGCGCAGATCGCTGAGCTTGACCGACTTGCTGATGACAATGGAGACCGCGGAGCCGGCCTTCGCCTTGGTGGCCGCCGCGGGTTCCGTCCGGATCACCTGCCCGGCCACATAGGCCTCGCTGTCCTCCTCCGTGATATTGCCGATCGTGAACCCGGCCGCCACCAGCGCGGACGAAGCCTCATCCCGCGACTTGCCCGCCACGGTCGGTATCGCCGTCATCGCCGGCCCGGTGCTGATCGTAAAGCTGACCGCGCGCCCGCTCTCCAGGCTCTCGCCGGCCTTCGGCGACTGCGCCATGATCTGCCCCTCCGGGATGGTATCGCTCGCCGCATAGGTGACATTCCCGGTCCGAAGGCCCGCCGACTTGATGGCGGCCTCCGCGGATTCCTTCGTCATGCCGGTAAGCGTCGGCACCGACTTGTACTCGCCATCGTCCTCCTCATTGTCCTCGATGACCGGGGCCTCGATTCCCTTGGCCACAGCGACCGTGATCGTGACGGTCGAGCCCTTTTTCACCGTCTTGCCGGGCTTTGGATCCTGCTCTTTGACCTGACCCGGCATGATCGTGACGGTCTCCTCGTCACTCCCCGAATCGCCGGTGGCAGAAACGCTCGCCGACTGCACTTTCTTGACCATGATCACCCCGTCCGGATCGATTTCCTCCTCCACGACCTCCACGACAAGCCCCAGGTTCTCCAGCTCATCGGTCGCTTGTTCCTGGGTCATCTCGTAGACATAGGGCACGACGACCTGGCCGCTGCCCCCGCCGCTGATCGCCCGCGCGATCGGCCAGCTGATCAAGAGTGCGACGATGACCGCCGCCGCGATCGCGAGGACCTTCCACTTCATCGGGAGGTCGCCGCCCTTGCCCTTGAAGATGTCGATGATCGCCGAGATGAACCCGGGCTTCGCCTCCTCGTCCTCGTCTTCTTCCTCCTCGGCCTCTTCCTCCGCGGCCGGCGGCGCCTCGCGCCCGACGTATTCGTATTTGGCGACGGAAGCCGCGTTCGAGGACGCGCGCGTCGGGGGGCCGTCGTAAGCATCGCCCTCCCCGGCCGCCCCGAGGTAGGCCTCCTCCTCGTCATACGCCAGCGGCGCGCCCGCCGCGATGCTCATGCCCTGCCCCGGCTTGTCCTCCGACAGGTTCGTCGGCTTCACGAAGCCCGCGATCACGGGGTCGTCGATGATGCCCGTGATGAAATTGACATTGTCGAGCGCCTTGTACATCTCGTCGATGCTGCCGAAGCGGTCGCTCTGGTATTTTGCCGTCGCCTTCAGCACGATCTGGTCGAGCCCCGGCGGCACGCCCGTCACGAGCCGGCTCGGCGGGATGATCGAGTCGTTCATATGCATGACCGCGATCGTCACGGGGTTGTCCGCGTCGAACGGCACGCGCCCCGTCAGCATCTCGTACAGCACGATGCCGAGCGAATAGATGTCGGATTTTTCGTCCACGTACTGCCCGCGGCTCTGCTCGGGGGAGAAATAATGGACGGACCCCATGATCATGCCGCTCTCGCTGATGATCGTGCCGTCCCCCATCGCCTTCGCGATGCCGAAGTCGGTGATCTTCGCCGTCCCGTCCGCCGTCATCAGGATGTTGTGCGGCTTGACGTCCCGGTGGATGATGTTGTTGCGGTGCGCGAGCGACAGCGCCGACGCCATCTGCTTGCCGATGCTGATGACCCGCTTGTAGTCCAGCGGCGCCTCGGCCGCGATCACGTCCGACAGCGCGCGCCCCTCCACGTACTCCATGACAATGTAGTACACGTCCCGGTCGCGCCCGACGTCGTAGATCGTGACGATGTTCGGATGCAGGAGGCTCGCGGCCGCCTTGGCCTCGCGAATGAAATTGTTCACGAACGTCGTGTCCGTGATATGCTCCTTGCGCAGGATCTTGATCGCCACGAAGCGGGAGAGCAGGCGGTCGCGCGCCTTGTACACGACAGCCATGCCCCCGTCACCGATCTTCTCGATGATTTCATACCTATCCGCCAAAACCAGATTCGCCATATGTCCCTCCTCGTCTATTCCTGCCCCAAAAAGCTACGCCTTGTAGTCGATGCAGATCACCGTGATATTGTCGTTCCCGCCACTCGCATTCGCCGCCTTCACGAGCGCACGGCATATGCCCGCCGGGGTTTCGCCCCCGGCGAGGATCTCCGTGATCTCGCCATCCGTAAGCTCCCCATGGAGGCCGTCCGTGCAAAGCAGGACGCGGTCCCCGTCTTCGAGGTCGAACCGGTAGAAATCCGGCTCGAGCTCCAGCGCCGCGCCGAGCGCCCGCGTGATGATGTTTTTCTGCGGGTGGGTACGCGCGTCCGCCTTCGTGATCTGGCCCGCCCGGATCAGGTTGTTGACGTAGGTGTGGTCCTCCGTCAGCTGCGTGAGCGCCCCCGCGCGCAGCACGTAGGCGCGGCTGTCGCCGACGTTCACGATGCACAGCCGCCCCACATCAAAACAGGCCAGCACGGCCGTCGTCGCCATGCTCTTCAGGTCCGCGTCGGACACGGCGAAGTCCACGATCTGCCTGTTGACTTCCCGGAGGCAGCGCGTGAAATAGTCGCGCATCCAGCCGTCCCAGTACTTGCCTTCCAGCGCCGCCGCTTCCGACAACGGGTTGTCCGACAGGAACGCCTCCACCCCGCTCATCGCCTTGCGGCTCGCGATCTCGCCCGAGTTTTGCCCGCCGACGCCGTCCGCCACCGCGAAGATCCCGGCCTTCGGCAGCACAAGCATCGCGTCCTCATTCCCATCACGCCGTTTGCCGACGTCCGTTTTGAATCCATACTTAATCATAATCCCTACTATTATAACCCAAACCGCCGCGCCGTGCGCTACCCACTATTCTTCTTCATCAAACAGTAATAAAACCCGTCCGTGCCGGCCTCGTCCGGAAAAAGCGTCTCCTCCCCCACCTTTTCGAATAATGAATTTCCGTCTAAAAAGCCCTGCGCGACGCCTTCGTTTTCACGCTTTACGAGCGTGCACGTCGCGTAGAGCAGGACGCCGCCTTCCTTCACGAACGCCGAAGCGGCCGTGAGGATTTCCAGCTGCAGCTTCGGCAGATCCGGCTGCGGCGGCTTGTATTTCACCTCGGGCTTGCGGCGCGCCGTCCCGAGCCCCGAGCAAGGGGCGTCCACCAGGACGCGGTCGGCCTGCCCCGCGAGCGCCGGCCACGGCTCGCGCGCGTCCCGCGCCCGCGCCTCCACGATCGTGATCCCGAGGCGCTTCATCTCGCCCTCAATCAGCCGCACCCGGTTCGCGTGGATGTCCGTGGCGACGATGCGCCCCACGTTCTTCATGTCCTGCGCAAGGACGGCCGTCTTGCCGCCGGGGGCCGCACAGACATCCACGACCGTCTCCCAGGGGAGGGCGCCCAGCGCCCCGGCGACCCGCTGCGCCCCCAGGTCCTGCACGGTGAACAGCCCCTCCGCGTAAAGCTCGGTGGCAAGCACCCCCTCCCCCGAAACAACAAGTGAGGTGGGGGCGAACTGCATCCGCCCGCGTGAATCCCCTACAACCTCCGCCTCAAACCCCCGCTTCACAAACTCATCCCGCAAATAAACCGCATCCGTCAGCAGCGTATTGGCCCGCAAAAAAAGCCGCGGCCTCTCATTGAGCGCGGCAAGCAGCCGCTCCACCCGCCCAGGGCCGCCCAGCTCCTCCAGCCACATCTCCACGATCCAATCCTCAAAACTATAAGCCTCCGCAAGGGAAGCAGCAGAGGCGGGCAGCAAAGCGTGCCCGGCGGGGGCGCTTTGCTGCCCGCCCTCGCGGAGCATCCGCTGCGCACTCCTCAGCACCCCGTTCACAAACCCCTCGCGCCCCCGCGCGAACCGCTTCGCCAGCTCCACGCTCTGCGAAATCGCCGCGTGGTCCGGCACCGAGTCCATGTACAGGAGCTGGTAGAGCCCCATGCGCAGCAAAACCAGCACCGGCAGCTGCGTCTTCTCCAAAGGCGCCCGCGTGAACTGCGCGAGGATGCCGTCAAGCCGCCGCTTCCAGCGCACCGTGCCGTAGACAAGCTCCCGGACAAACGGCGCGTGCGCGACCGCCACGCCCGAAAGCTGCGCCCGGAGCGAAAGATTGACGTAAGCCCCCTTCGCCTCGACGTCCCGAAGCACCAAAAAAGCAACCCGCCGCCCCTCATCCATCACCGCGCACCATATCATAATATGCGTCGAGCTCCCACTTCGCAGGATTGTTCTCCATGTATTCCGCAATGCGCAAATAGTCTTTTTCATCCCGCGCCACATGATCATAGTACGATTTCTGCCACGGCGAATCCCCGGCTTTTTTTGTGATGGCGCCTTTCCACTGCTTAACAATCCGCGATATTGTAGGAGCGAACTGCGTTCGCCCGTCGATAGCAATGAGCATATGCACATGATTGGGCATGATCACGTATCTGTCGACATGGACGCCATTGTAGATATGATCGAGTTTTTGTATTTCTTCTTTGATTAGTTTCCCCAAAGGGGATAGTTGCGGGCGAACGCAGTTCGCCCCTACGATTGATCCGAATAGCTTTTTTTGTTGCTTGGCGCATACGGTAATGTAATACATGCCGCCTTTCGCATAATCGTATTCCGGCAATCGATTCCTCTTGCGCCGAGGGAAGCTCTCTATACTATCTTTGCTCGTCATCGCCATCATGTCAGCGGCGTGTCCGGGAAGCGGTTGCCACGCAGGAAATCGGACACCGGCATCGGGCGCTTGCCCGGCATCCCGATCACGTCCAGGGTGACCGCGCCCGACCCCGCCCGGACCACGATCCCGTCGCCGGAAACCGAGGCGATGGAGCCCGCGGGCCCCTCGCCCGCAGCGGCGGCGGCATGCGCGCGGAGCACCCGCACCCGCACGTCGCCCTGCATCGTGTACGCCCCGGGCTCCGGCCCCATCGCGCGCACCAGCCGCACGACCGCGTCCGCCGGCTGGCCCCAGTCGATGCGCGCGCCGGCCTTCTCCAGCTTCGGCGCGTACGTAACCAGCGCCGCGTCCTGCGGCAGGCTCAGCGCCGTGCCGTCCGCCAAAGACGGCAGCGCCTCCAGCAGCAGCGCCGCGCCCGCTTCGGCCAGCGCCTCCGTGAGCTCGCCCGCATTCCGGTCCCCGACGGCCAGCGCCGCCTGCACGATGATGTCGCCGTCGTCGAGCCCCTCGCCCATCCGCATCAGCGTCACCCCCGTCTCCGCGTCGCCCGCGAGGATCGCCTGCCGGATCGGCCCCGCCCCCCGGTATCGCGGGAGCAGGGACGCGTGGATGTTGACGCACCCGAGGCGCGGCAGATCCAGCACCTCCTTCGGCAGGAGCTGCCCGTAGGAGGCCACCACGATCAGATCCGGCGCCGCCCCCGCAAGCGCCGCAAGGAAACCCGCGTCGCCCTTGACGCGCTCCGGTTCCAGCACCCGCAAACCCGCCTCCAGCGCCGCCGCCTTCACCGGCGTAGGCAGGACTTTGTTGCCGCGCCCGCGCACCCGGTCCGGCTGCGAAACAACAAAAGGGATCTCCACAGCGGCATCCCGCGCCAAAGCAACCAGCGCCGGCACCGCAAACCCGCTACTCCCAAAAAAAACAACCCGCACCAACATCTCCTCTCCAACAAAACTCACCCATCAGGGTTTTCCGCTTTGATTTCCTCCACCGATTCCGCCAAATCCGTATAAAGCACCCCGTCCAGATGGTCGATCTCATGGCAGAGCGCCCGCGCCAGCAGCCCCTCGCCCTCGACCTCGTACTCCTGCCCCTCCTCGTCGAGCGCCCGCACGCGCACGCGCACCGGCCGGCTCACCTTGCCGGAGTACCCGGGCACCGACAGGCACCCCTCCTGGTCGACGGACTCCTCCTCGGAGCGCCAGACGACCACCGGGTTCACAAGCGTGTATTTGTAGACCGGCGGGCAGCCGTCCGGCTCGCCCGCGCCGGCATCCGCTCCGGCAGGGGGCGCTGCCTCGTCCGCCGCCTCTGCCTCGCCCTCCTCCGGCTCCACGGGGCGCGGCGTGGCGTCCACGACGGCGACGCGCCGGAGCACGCCCACCTGCGGCGCGGCCAGCCCGACCCCGTCCTTCTCATACATCGTCTCCCACAGGTCCCCGATCAACTCGCGGATGCGCGGCGTGACCTCCTTCACCTCGCGCGACGCCTTGCGCAGGATCGCGTCTTCGTCCGTGACAATATTTCGTAAAGCCATGATACTCCTTCTACATCAGTGAAAACGGATTGACGTCTATTATTATACGATAATCTTTCCCCGCGTCGGTGTTGATCTTTCGTTTTATGTCAGAAAAAGCCGCCTCGTAAATCCTGCGCCTCGCCGTCGGGGCCTTCAGGTAGAGGTGGTACCGGAAGTCGTTGCCCGCCCGCGCGATGGGCGCCGGGCGCGGCCCGAGCATCCGGCCCGCCTCCTGCTGCCCGAGCGCAGCGAGGATCTCCCGCCGCACCTCCTCCGCGCCCGCGGCGCAGGCGTCCTCGGTGGCGGCAAAGCTCGTGATCTGGACCACGTCCGTGAACGGCGGGTAGGAAAGCGTCTCGCGGAAGTACAGCTCCGAGCGATAGAAGCCCTCGTAGTCGTGGTTCCGGGCCGCTTCGATCGCGTAGTTGTCCGGCACATAGGTCTGCACGAAGACGCTGCCGCGCTCCTCCCTGCGCCCCGCGCGGCCCGCCACCTGCGTGATGAGCTGGTAGGTGCGCTCGGGCGACTTGAAGTCGGGGATGTTCAGCGTGATGTCCGCCGAGATGACGCCGACGACCGCGACGCCCGCGAAATCGAGCCCCTTCGCGATCATCTGCGTGCCGATGAGGATGTCCGTCTTGCCCGCCCCGAAGTCCTTCAGGATTTTCTTCGCCGCGCCCTTCGGCTTCGCCGCATCCACGTCGAGCCGCGCCACCGTGCGGCCGGGGAAGGCCTGCTTCGTCAGCGCCTCCACCTGCTCCGTGCCCAGGCCGAAAAAGCGCAGCCCCTCCGCCCCGCACGAGGGGCAGTCCGCAGGGACGGGCAGGCTCTGCCCGCAAAAATGGCAGACCGCCCGGTCCTCCGCCTTGTGGTAGGTGAGCGAGATGTTGCAGCGCGCGCATTTCATCACATAGCCGCAGTGCGGGCAGGACACGAAGGAGGACCACCCGCGCCGGTTCAAGAACAGCATCACCTGCTTGCCCGCCGCGAGCGCGTCGTACATCGCCGCGAACAGCGCCTCGCTGAAGATGCTCTTGTTGCCCGCCAGCAGCTCCTTCCGCATGTCCACGACCGTCAGGTGGGGCAGTGGCGTCGTGTTGTACCGCTTCGCCAGCGTGATGAGCTCGTAATACCCCTGCTCCGCGCGGTAGGAGGAGACGACGGAAGGCGTCGCGCTGCCCAGCACGCAGACCGCGCCCGCCGCCTGGGCCCGCTTCACCGCGACCTCGACCGCGTCGTATTTGGGGCTCATGTCGGACTTGTAGGTGCCCTCGTGCTCCTCGTCGACCAGGATCGCCCCGATATCGGAAACCGGCGCAAAGACGGCGGACCGGGCGCCGATGACCACGTCCACCGCGCCGCCCTTGATGCGCACCCACTCGTCGTAGCGCTCGCGCAGCGTGAGCCCGCTGTGCAAGACGGCGATGCGCCCCGCGCCGAACCGCGCCAAAAACCGCTCCACCGTCTGGTGCGTCAAACTGATCTCCGGCACCAGCATGATCGTCCGCTTCCCCAGCTGTGCCGCCCGCTCGGCCGCCGCCAGATAAACCTCCGTCTTGCCGCTCCCCGTGACCCCCCGAAGCAAAAACACCTTGGAAACCCCGGCCTCCATGGCCGGCAAAATCCGCGAAACAGCAGCCCGCTGCTCCACCGTCAACTCCGTCCCAGAAACATCCAAGGCGGCAGCGGTAGCGCAGCCGCCAGAAAACCCGCCCTGATCGGCGCCCCGGGCAGCAGCGGCAGATGCGTCGCTGGCGGCAGCGGTAGCGCAGCCGCCTTTTGCATTCGGCTGAGCGGCAACGATTCCACAGCCTTCTGCCGTCCGCAAATCCGACTGTCTGAGCGAAGCGAGTTTCGGATTTGCAGGCAGAAGGCTGTCTGGAATCGTCCGCGAAGCCGACGGGCAAAAGGCTGCTGCGCTACCGCTGCCGCCAGCGGCGCATCTGCCGCTGCTGCCCGGGGCGCACGGCTCGCCCTCACCACCTTTCGCCTCCGCGGCCTTCTTGCCTGCCGGGGCAAAACACTTCGCCGCATCGATATACCGGCAATAGCACCGCCGCCGCATCCAGCGGCAGACCGCTACCGCCTCCTCCGAAATCGACTCCCCCTCATCCACGCCCTCAATGCAGCGTATCCGCTTCCCGGCAAGCCCCTCCGGCAGCTCGTCGAACAGCGCAAACACATACCCCGTGCGCTTCGCGCGCTCCTGCGCAAACGGCACCGTCACCTTCGAGCCCACGCGCAAGCCGGGCAGCCCGCCCGTCTCGTACGTGAAAAAATTGTCCACATTGTCGCTCTTCGTACCGACAACGACATCCGCGTACTTCATCTATGGATCAATCCCGTTTGGAAAACCGGCAGCCGCAAAAATCCTGCCGGTACAGGCAGTACGCCTTCGCGAGCTCCGCCGAGCGGCGGAACCCGTCCCGCTTCTTGAAATCCTCCGCGACGAACGTCAGCCCGTAGCGCACCCCCAGCTCGCGCCCGAGCGCGAGGATCATCTCGTAGTCCTTGTGCGGGCTCACCGAGAGCGTCGTCGTGAAATACTCGAAGCCCGACATCGCCGCGTAGGCGGCCGTGCGCTCGAGCCGGTCCCCGATGCAGATGCGGCAGCGGAGGCCGCCCTCCGGCGCGGTTTCATAGCCGCGCACGCCCGCGAGGAACGCTTCCGGCGCATAGGGCGCCACCACCAGCGTGAGCGGCGAAGCACAGCCCTCCGAGGCGTTGTACGCCTCGACGAACGCGCGCTGCGCATCGAGCCGCCGCTTGTACTCCGCCTCGTCGTCGATGTTCGAATTGCAGAAATAGATCGTGATCCGGAAACGCTCTGAGAGCCGCTCGACCACCGCCGTGCTGCAGGGCCCGCAGCAGGAATGGAGCAGCAGCGCGGGCCGCTCCTCCCGCTCCTCGCCGAAGTCCGCAAGCGAATACCGCCGCGCATCAATCTGAGGCACGGCGGGCATTTCGTTATTGCATTTTTCCTTTTCAGACAATCGCGTCGAGTTTTGCATACAGCGTCGGCTTGTCAATCACGCCCGTCACGCGGTCCACGATCTGGCCGTCCTTGAAGAAAAGCAGCGTCGGGATGCCGAGCACCTTGTTTTCCATTGCGATGCTCTTGGCCTCGTCGACGTTGAGCTTGCAGAACGTCACCTTGCCGTCGTACGCATCCTTGGCTTCGTCGAAAATCGGCGCCATCATCTTGCACGGGCCGCACCAGTCGGCGTAGAAGTCGACCGCCACCGTGCCCGCGCCCGTGACCTGCGCGTAGTTGCTCTCATTCAGTATCAAAATATCGCTCATTCCTTACTTCCTCCTTCGCAAGAAACCCTATGATGCCAGTATACCACACCTGCGCCTGCAAGGCGATATCAGAGCGGCCAGACGAGGGCCGGCGTGCAGCCGAGGTAGTCCAGCGACACGAGCTGGTAGAGGATGCCGCCGTACTCGCCCCGCGGGCCCTTCCCGAACGCCGCCGGGCCGTGCAGATGGCCGTAGACGACCTGCCGGATCTGCGGGTATTTTTCGAATAAATCCGTGAACACCGACGTGCACGACGGCGCCAGCGCCGGCGGGAAATGCATCGCGACGAGGATCTCCTCTGCGCCCGCGCGCACCGCCGCGTCGAGCGAGAGGCCCAGGCGGATGATCTCGCGGTCCAGGATCTTCTCGTCGTCGGCGCCGTAGTCCTCCAGGCCGGGGAGCCCCCAGCCCCTGGAGCCGCAGATGGCGAAGCCCTCCTCTGCGAAATACGAGTCGTTTTGCAGGAACAGCATCTCCCCGGGCCACAGGGCGTTCAGCTTCTTGATCCCCTGCCACCATAGGTCGTGGTTGCCGCGGATCAGGATCTTCTTGCCCGGCAGGCAGCGGATCCACTCGAGGTCCGGCATCGCCTCCTCGGTCTTCAGCGCCCAGGACGTGTCGCCGACGATCAGCACCAGGTCGTCCTCCGTGACGGCCTTGCGCCAGGCCGCGGCCACGCGTTCGTCGTGCCGCTCCCACAAAGGGCCGAAGACGTCCATCGGTTTTTCGGAGGCAAAGGAAAGATGGAGGTCGCCGATCGCAAAGATGCGTTTCGTCATTCGCCGACCTCGTCGTCCAGCAGCTCCGCAGACTCCTCCGACCGGGACAGGCTCGCCACGTCCTTGAGCTTGCGGTTGATCGCGCGCGTCCGCGTCCCGATGAGCTTGTCGAGGTCGGAATTTGCCTGGTTGATGCGCCGCTGCGCGCTCTCGAGCACCTGCTCGAAATTTGCAAACTCCGTCTTGACCGCGCTGAGCACCGTCCAGACCTCCGCCGAGCGCTTTTGGATCGCGAGCGTGCGGAAGCCCATCTGCATGCTGTTGAGCAGCGCCGCCATCGTCGTCGGCCCCGCGATGTTGACCTTGTAGAGCTGCTGCAGCTCGCTGACGAGGCCGAGGTTGACGACCTCCGCGTACAGCCCCTCGAAAGGCAGGAACATGATCGCGAAGTCCGTCGTGTTCGGCGGCTGCACGTATTTTTCGTGGATCGTCTTCGCGGACTGCTTGATGCTCGCCATCAGCGCCTTCTGCGCCGCGAGGACGGCCTCCGGGCCGCCCCCCTCGCGCGCCGCGAGCAGCTCCTCGTACGGCATCGACGGAAATTTCGCGTCGACCGGCAGATAGCAGGGGCGCTCGCCGTCGCCCGGCAGGCGCACCGCAAACTCCACGCGCTCCGTGGAGCCCTCCCGCGTCGCGATGTTTTCCTCGTACTGCTCGCGCGGCAGGATCTCCTCCATGATCGCGCCCAGCTGGTACTCCCCGAGGATGCCCTTCGTCTTGACGTTCTTCATCACGTTGCGCAGGTCGCCGACATCCGTCGCGAGCCGCTGCATGTCGCCGAGCCCCTCGGAGACCTTCAGCAGCTGCTCCTGCACGTTGCGGAATGATTCACTGATGCGTTTGTTCAGCGTGTCCTGCAGCTTCTCGTCGACCACCTGGCGCATCTTGTCGAGCTGCGCCGCGTTGGTTTGCTGCATGCGCTCCAGCTGGAGCGCGTTGTCCTTCTGCAGCGCGCCGATGCGCTGCTCCATCGTGCCTCGGATGTTTTCGAGCTTCTGCTCGCTCTGCACGGACTGGTCGGCGAGCTTCGTGCCGATCTCCGTGCGCAGGTTCATGAGGTTGCCCGCGAGCTCCGTGCGCTGGTCGGCCGCGTGCTGCCGCTGCGCGTCGAGCAGCTCCCGGCGCAGCGAGGCGGTCCTGGCCACGAGGAGCGCGAGCACGGCCGCAAGCAGGCCGACCGTGACAAAGAGGAGTAGGGTCGCGAGTTCCGGCATCCAGCTAATCCTTGGGCCCCTTCAGACGCTCGCCGTCCTCTTTGTTGCCGAACAGGTAGATGATCTTGCCGTTCGGGCCGCGGTCAAACGGTGAAAAGCCGCCGCCGCCGCTCTTCCTCTTTGCGGAAACGTTGCTGAAAATCAGGAGCAGCGCCCCGACAAACACGATGATTCCAAGTATGACCAATGGCATTTCAAACAGTCTCCTTCAGCACAACCTCTACGTACGGATGCGGATGTACGACCCCCCGGTGCGCCCGATCTCCTCGCCCGACTTGACCTCGAAATACTCCTCCAGGCTCTTGAGGAACTGGGAGAGCTGCTTCGGCCGGTTCCACAGCGAGGGGTCGAATTCCGGGAAGCGGCGGTACAGCACGCTGCCGATCGGCGCGATGTTGGCCCAGTCGTCGCCGATGAGGTCCTCGTTCTCGATCGCCGTGATGATCGTGTCGATGACCTTCTTCGGCACGTCCTGCGCCTTGCCCGCGTTGGACGAGGCCGCCGAGGCGCCCGAGCCATTCGACTTCAGGGCCGCCGCAGGTGCTTCCGCCACAGGCGCGCCGCCGCTGGCGGGCGTCCTCCTGGATCCGCCGCCCCTGCCGGACTTGGTGGCGCTGGCCGCCGCGGCCGCCGCAGCCTTGCCAGACGCTTTCTTGTTCTCGTCCAAATAATAAAACTTCGTGCAGGCGCTGACGAAGGACTTGCTCGTGTCGCGCTCGCTCGTGCCCATGCCGATGACCTCGAGGCCGGAGTCGGCGATGCGCATGGCGAGCCGGGTGAAGTCGCTGTCGTTCGTGACGAGGCAGACGACGTCGATCGTGTTCGAGTAGAGCAGGTCCATCGCGTCGATGATCAGCGCGGAGTCCGAGCTGTTCTTGCCGCTCGAATTTTGGATCTGCTGCACCTGGGAGAGCGCGTGCTCGGAGACGATCTTGTTCCAGCCGCGCGCCTGGCCGGATTTGCTCTCCGCCGAGAAATCGCCGTAGATGCGTTTCACGGTGGCGCGCCCTTCCAGCGAAGCCTTGTCCAATATCTCGTCGATGTTCTTCGCGGCAATATTCTCCGCGTCGATCAGAACAGCAACCTTCTTATCATTTATACTTTCAGCCATATCTCCTCAATTCTCAATTCTCAATTCCGCGAGCAAAGCAAGCGGTCACTCTTCCATCCATTGGTTCTCAATGGAATCCCCTGGCGGCACGATCGGCCACACGTTTTCGTCGATGCCGACGTCGCAGGCGATGACGGCGGCCTTGCCCGTCTTCTTCGCGGCCTTGATCGCGCCCTTCAGCCCCGCCGCGTCCTCGACGCGGTAGCCCGTCAGCCCGAACGCCGTCGGGAGCACCTCGTAGTCGACGATGTCCGGCAGGTCCGTGGCGGAAAAGCGCTTCTCCCAGAACAGGTTTTGCCACTGCCGCACCATGCCGAGCGTGCCGTTGCGGATCACGAAGACCGTGATCGGCAGCCCCTGGATGCGCGCCGTGATCAGTTCGTTCATATTCATGCGGAAGGACCCGTCGCCCGTGACGAGGATCACGTCCTTGCCCGGGTTTGCGATCTTGGCGCCGATCGCCGCCCCGAGGCCGAAGCCCATCGTGCCCATGCCGCCGCTCGTGATGAGCTTGTTCGGTTTCGTGAACGGCCAGTGCTGCGCCGTCCACATCTGGTGCTGGCCCACGTCCGTCGCGACGATGCAGTTTTCGCCGTACGCCTCGTAGATCGTGCCGATGATCTCCTTGGGCGTGAACCGGCCCCCTTCCTCCGGCACCTCGCGCTTCCACGCCTCGATGCTCTTCACCCATTCCTTGCGCGCCGCCTCCTTCACGAGCGGGAGGAGCGCCTTCAGCACGTCCTTCACGTCGCCGATGATGCGCAGGTCCGCAGGGATGTTTTTGTTCACTTCGGCGCGGTCGATGTCGATGTGCACGACCTTCGACTCCTTCGCGTAGCCGCTCGTGTCGCCGGTCACGCGGTCGGAGAACCTGGCCCCGATCGTGATCAAAAGGTCGCTGTTCTGCACGGCGAGGTTTGCCTCCCGCTGCCCGTGCATGCCCATGATGCCGAGCGACAGCGGGTCCTTCCGCGAGAAGCAGCCGAGGCACATCAGTGTCGTCGCCACCGGGATATGCGCCTTGTGCGCGAGCTGCGTGAGCTCCGCCGAAGCGCCCGAGATGCGCACGCCGCCGCCCGCGTGGATCACGGGCCGCTTCGCTTTGTTGATGAGGTCGGCCAGCGCCTTGACCTTGTCCTGCCGCAGCGCCGGCTTCGGCAGCAGCGGGAGCGGCTTTTTCTTCTCGTACTCGCACATGCCCGTCATGAGGTTCTTCGGCACGTCGATGAGCACGGCGCCCGGCCTGCCGCTGCGCGCGATCTGGAACGCCTCCCGCACCGCAGGGGCGAGCTCTTCGATATACCGCAAAGCATACGAGTGCTTCGTGATCGGCAGGGTGATGCCGATGATGTCGACCTCCTGGAATGCGTCCCTGCCGATCGAGTTGACGGGGACCTGCCCCGTGATCACGACCATCGGGCTCGAGTCGATGTTGGCCGTCGCAATGCCCGTGACCGTGTTCGTCGCGCCCGGTCCGCTCGTCGCGAAGCAGACGCCGACCTTGCCCGTCGAGCGCGCGTAGCCGTCGGCCGCGTGGGTCGCGCCCTGCTCGTGCGCCGTCAGGATGTGGCGGATGCGCCCGTCCTCCGTGTAGTCGTACAGGGCATCGTAGAGCGGCATGATCTGCCCGCCCGGATACCCGAAAATCGTGTCCACCCCCTGCTCGAGCAGGCATTCCATAATAATTTGAGCACCAGTCAACAGCATTTTCTCAATTCTCAATTCTCAATTCTCAATTCAAATAACGCGAGCGATGCGAGCGTTATTCTTTCCCCCAGCTGTACATCTTCCGCAGCTCGCCGCCGATCTTCTCGAGCTCGTGCTCGGCCTTGATGCGCCGCGTCGCGAGGAAATGCGGCCGGCCGACCTTGTTTTCCGTGATCCATTTGTTGGCGAAGGTGCCGTCCTGGATCTCCGCGAGGATCCTCTTCATCTCCTTCTTCGTCTTGTCGGTGATGATGCGCTTGCCCGTCTCGTAGTCGCCGAACTCGGCCGTGTTGGAGATCGAGTCGCGCATCTTCGCGAAGCCGCCCTGGTAGATGAGGTCGACGATGAGCTTCATCTCGTGGATGCACTCGAAATACGCGCTCTCCGGCTCGTACCCCGCTTCGACGAGCGTCTCGTAGCCCGCCTGCATCAGCGCCGTGACGCCGCCGCAGAGCACCGCCTGCTCGCCGAACAGGTCCGTCTCGGTTTCCTCGCGGAACGTCGTCTCGAGCACGCCCGCCCGCGCGCCGCCAATGCCCGCCGCGTACGCGAGCCCGATGTCGTAGGCCTTGCCCGACGGGTTTTGGTAGACCGCGATGAGGCACGGCACGCCCTTGCCCTCGAGGTATTCGCTGCGCACCGTGTGCCCCGGGCCCTTCGGCGCGATCATGATGACGTCCACGTCTTTCGGCGGGACGATCTGCTTGAAGTGGATGTTGAAGCCGTGCGCGAAAGCGAGCGTCTTGCCCTCCTTCAGGTTCGGCTCGATGCTTTCCTTATAAATGTCCGCCTGCCGCTCGTCCGGCACGAGGATCATGATGACGTCCGCCTGCTTCGCCGCGTCCGCCGCCGTGGCGACCTTCAGCCCGGCCTTCTCCGCGAGCGCCCAGCTGCTGCTGCCCTCGTAAAGCCCGACGACCACGTCCACGCCGCTCTCTTTCAGATTCAGCGAATGCGCATGCCCCTGGCTCCCGTAGCCGATGACCGCGACGGTCTTCCCGTCCAGATGCGCGATATCCGTGTCGCCCTGATAGTAAATCTTCGCCATTCCCTTTTCTCCTTTTGACCTATACCTGATCTTACCAAATACGTTCCAACTGAATATTATACACCAAAAACCGCCCCGGCGGGCATATTTTGAATGGAAGCCGGATGCTCGCGCATCCGGCTTCCGGTGGGATTTCGTTCTGCTTCGCTCGCCAGCGCCACTGCCGGCGCCTTCGGTCACCAGATGATCCGCTGGATCTCCACGAATAGGCCTTCGATTTCCGTCGGGTCCGGCGTGTAGTCGATGGTGATCGGCTTCAGGCTGCTGATGTCGCCGTCGCCGGGCCTGAGGGAACCCTCAAGCCCCTCCTGGTAATACCCGTGGACGTACCCGAACTGCAGGCCCGGTGCCCGTTCCCAAAACTCGAGGTAGTACTCGCCCTCCGGCAGGCCCGTGATCTTGAACGACCCGTCGGCTTCCGTCTTGCAGCTGAAGCTCGTGTACTCCAGCAGATCCGGGTGGTTTTTGATCACGGACACGTTGAGGCCGCCAAAAGGCTCGCCGTACGTGTCGTAGACGACGCCCGCGATCACGCCGCCGCCGCCCGCGAGGTCCAGATCGATGCCAGCGGCCGTCTGCCCCGCCTCCACAGTGACGTTCGGTTTGGCGGGCTTCGCTGTGCTCACCTTGCCCGGCCCCGCATAGTACACCGGCGCGTAGCCGCTGCCGTACGGGATGACGCGAACATAATATTCGCCGGCCGCGAGCTCGGAGACGCTGTAGGCGCCGGTCGACGCGTCGTAGTACTGGCTGTGGTTGTAGCCATAGAGCTGCTCGTGGTCGTCCTCCTCGCGGTAGATGGAGATCCACGTGCCGCTCGGAAGGGGCTTGCCGCCGGCCGTCAGCGTGCCGGAGATCGTGGCCTCCGCCTGGCTCTTGTCATAGCGTACCGGCGGGAGCAGCAGCGTATCCCCTTTGACGGTGAAGCGCACCGCGTCGCCATCGTCCGCCACGACCTTGCCGCCCAGCCCGTAGAAGCCCCTCAGATAGCTTGTGTACGAAGGGATGATCTGCACGATGTACTCGCCGTCGGGCAGCCCCGTGATCTTGTACGACCCGTCCTTGCCCGTATGGACAAAGCTGTCGCCGCGCGATTCATAGTAGCCCGGGCGCGCGGGGTCGAGCCACTCCGCCAGCACCCATGCACCTCCAAAGCCGGCGCCGTTTTCGTCCAGCACCTTGCCGGAGATGGCCCCCGTGCCCTTCTCCACGTCCGCCTCGTCGGCCGGATCCTGGATTTCGATCGTCACCCAAGGCAGCCCGTCAGGCTGATCCGCGGGCTGATCCGGGATATCGACCTCCACCGGATCCTCGGCCGGCTCTTCATCCTTCTGGGGGATTTCGACCACGACATAGTCGCCGGACGACCCCGGCTCCTCCGTCTGGGCAGGGCCCTCGGTGACTTCCACCTGAACCGGCTCCTCGGTGACTTCCACCTGGACAGGCTCCTCAGAAATCACCACCTGGACAGGCTCCTCCACTTGGACAGGCTGCTCCGGGATTTCCACCTGCGCGGGCTCCTCCACCAGGACAGGCTCCTCCACCTGGACAGGCTCCTCCACCAGAATCGGCTCCTCCACCTGCACGGGCTCCGTAGGCTGTTCAGGCCCTATGTCCACCCAGGGCAGGTCAACGGGCGTCTCCGGGATTTCCACCTGGACCGTCTCCCCGTCCTCCCCCGGGAACTCGATCACGATGTAGTCTGCCGGGTCCTCCGGGAACGTCACCTCCGGCTGCTCCGGGATCGTCACGGCGATCTCATCGCCTTCGGCCGGGATCGTCACGGCGATGCCGTGGATCTCCGTCGGCGCCGGGTCGAATTCGATGATCACGGGATCCACGATGTCGAGGCCCGTCTCCCCGGGCACCAGGGAATTCTCGACCCCCGCCTGGTAATACCCGAAGACATGCCCGAATTCCGTGGGGGACGGCCTGTCCCAAAACTCGACGAAATACTTGCCCTCCGGCAGGCCGCTGATCTTGAAAGACCCGTCGGCGCCTGTCTCGCAATAATAGTCCGTATACTCGTTCAAGCCCGGATGGCTTTTTATTATTGTAATATTGACGCCTTGCACGGGCTTTCCATTTTGGTCGTAGACGGTGCCCGCGATCACGCCGCCGCCGCCCGCGATGTCCATGTCGATGCCCGTGGCTTCCTCGCCCGCCCCCACGGTGACGGGAGGCTGGTCGGGCTTGGCAGCGCTCGTCACGCCCGGGGCCACGTAGTATTTCGGCGCGTAGCCGCTGCTGTACGGAAGGACGCGGACGTAGTAGGCGCCCGCTTCCAGGCCGGAGATGCTGTACGCGCCGGTCTCCGAGTCGTAGCGCAGGCCGCTGTTGCAGCCATAGAGCAACTCGTGGTTGTCGTCTTCGCGGTAGACGGCGATCCATGTGCCGTCTGGTAGGGGGGCGCCGTCAGCCGCCACGACGCCCGAGATCGTGGCCGCCAGCTGGCTCTTCGTATAGCGCGCCGCGGGGAGCTTCACGGATTCGCCGTCCGGCACGGAAATCCGCAGCGCCTCGTCATCGCCCAACACAACCGCGCCATTTTTCCCGTAGAACCCGCGCAGATAGTCTTCGTTCAGCGGGATGATCTGCACCAGGTACTCGCCTGCGGGCAAGCCCGTGATTTTGTACGCGCCGTCCATGCCGGTCTGCACGAATGCGTCGCCGCGCGATTCCCATTGGCCGGGCTGATCCGGGTCAAGCAGCTCCGCCACGACCCAAACGTCCCTGACCCCGCGGCCTTCCGCGTTCAGCACTTTGCCCGAAATCACGCCGGTGCCGGTTTTGTCCGCGTCATCGCCTTCATCCGGGGGCGCGGGCGCGATGGCGATGTCCTGCGCGTGTTGCATGGGCCCCGGCGCGATCGGCGCCTTCCCCCCTTGGTATTTCGAGGAGGTGTCCCCCTTCGTCGCCTGCGACTTCCCCGACTGCTTCTGCGTGGCGCTTCCCGAGCCGCCCGGCAGCAGCTTTTTCAGGGCATCCACAAGGCCCTGCTGCGCATTCTCCAGCAGGGCTTTCGCGTTCGCCCCCGGGGAATCCTGCACGGCCGCCTGCGCCGTGCCCGGCGCCGCTGACTTTCCGCCACCTTGCGCCTGCGCCGCCCAGCCGCCGGCCGCCGCGGGCCCGGCATCGCCGCCTTTCTGCGCAAGCACCTCGGCGCCCACCTGCTGCGAAGCAGAGGCGGCTGCGTCCTCCTGCGCGGTTGCTATCACGTTGTCCGTTGGGGTCACGAGCGCCACGGCCAATACCAGCGCTGCGATCAGAAATACATTTCGCACTTGCATCTTCTTATTCTCCTTGTTGCTCCACCGGCAATAAAAAACTGGAACTCCAATGTAATGGATTATACACTTTTTTTGGCGATTGTACAGTTTATTATAAATTTTTATGAAATTTGTAAGAAGTTTTTCTGACGCAGGAATTGCGGTATACTGTATGCATGCGATACGAAGGGAACATCTACCGGCCGCCGAGCGAAGCGTACAGCCTGATCGTGCAGGTCACGATCGGGTGCGCCCACAACGCGTGCACCTTTTGCAGCATGTTCAAGGACAAGCAGTTCCGCGTGCGGAAACCCGCCGAGGTTTTCGAGGACCTCGCCTGGGCGCGCGCGCAGTACTCCCGCGTCGGGCGCATCTTCCTCGCCGACGGCGACGCCCTCGTCCTTTCGAATAACAAATTGCTCGCCATCCTCGAGGAGATCGAAAGGCTCTTCCCGGAATGCGAGCGCGTGACGGTGTACGGGTCGCCGCAGGACGTGCTGCGCAAGACGCCTGCCGAGCTGCGGGAGCTGCGCGAGGCGGGCGCGGGCATCGTCTACATCGGCGCGGAGTCCGGCTCCGACGCGGTGCTTGCGGCGGTGAAGAAAGGCGCGACGGCAGCCGAGCTGCGCGAGGCGATCCAGAGGCTCGAGGCGGCAGGCATCGCGGCCTCCGTGACGTTCATCTCCGGCCTCGGCGGGCACGCCCTCTCGCGGGAGCACGCGGTCGAGTCGGCGCGGCTCATCACGGAAGCCAACCCTTCCTACGCCGCCCTCCTGACGCTGATCCTCGAGCCCGACGCGCCGATGTACGCCGATCTCAAGAGCGGGCAGTTTACGTACCTCTCCCCGGAAGAGGTCGCAAGGGAGACGCTTTTGTTATTGGAAAATGCCCGCCCGGAAGGGCCTTGCGTCTTCCGCTCCAACCACGCGTCCAACTACGTCCCGCTGCGGGGCACGCTGCCGGGCGACACCGCCCGCCTCATGGCGGACCTTGAGCACGCGCTGGATGCCGGCGCGTTCAAGAGCGACCACTTCCGGATGCTCTGAAAATCTTGCTATTCCTGATGGCTGCGCTTCAAGTATTTGTCGCAGGATTTTGCCGCGTTCATCCCTTCGAGGATGGCCCAGACCACGAGCGAGGGGCCGCGGCGCATGTCGCCGCAGGCGAAGACCGTCGGCAGCGAGGTGCGGTAGTCGGACTCGGAGGCGGAGACGAAGCCGCGCGCGTCGGTCGCGAGGTTCATCTGCTCGATAAGCGAGGGCTCGGGGCCCGTGAAGCCCATGGCCGTGAGGAGCAGGCCGCAGGGGCGCTCGCGCTCGCTGCCGCCGATCTCGACGGGGGTCAGCCGCCCGCCTGCGCCCTTCTCCCAGCGCACCTGGACCGTCACGACGCCGGTGACGCGGTGGCCGTCGCCTTTGACCTCCTTGACCGTCGTCAGGTATTCGCGCGGGTCGGCGCCGAAGAGCGCCGCCGCCTCCTCCTGGCCGTAGTCGGTCTTGAATTTGCGCGGCCACAGCGGCCACGGGTTGTCCTGTGCCCGCTCCTCGGGCAGCGGCGGCATGATCTCGAATTGGGAGACGCTTTTCGCCCCGCGGCGGATGGCCGTGCCGACGCAGTCGGTCCCCGTGTCCCCGCCGCCGACGACGACGACGTCCTTGCCGTTGGCGCTCATCGCGCCCGGCATCGGCGTCCCGTCGAGCAGGTTTTTCGTCGACGCGCTCAGGTAGGCCATCGCCGTCACGACGCCCGCAAGGTCCGCGCCCGGCGCGGAGAGAAGCCGCTCCGCCGTCGCGCCCGCGCACAGCACGATCGCGTCGAAGTCGCGCATCAGGGAGAGCACCGGGTAGTCCGAGCCCACGTCCGCGTTCAGCGTGAAGCGCACGCCCTCGTCCTGCATGAGGCGGACGCGCCTGTCAACCAAATCTTTTGATAGCTTCATATTCGGGATGCCGTACATCAAAAGGCCGCCCGCCCTGTCTGCGCGCTCGAAGACCGTGACCGCGTAGCCGAGCTGGTTGAGCACGTCGGCGCAGGCGAGCCCGGAAGGCCCGGAGCCGACCACGGCGACGCGCTTGCCTGTAGTGGCCTTCGGGTAGCGCGGGCGCAGGCCGCCCCGGATCGCCTCGTCGATGACGAAGCGCTCGATCTCCTTGATCGTGACCGGCGGCTCGTGCTCGCCCAGCGTGCACGAGCCCTCGCAAAGCGCGGGGCATACGCGCGACGTGAACTCCGGGAAGGGGTGCGTCTTCAAGAGGCGCTCGAAGGCGCGCCCGAGCTCGCCGCGATAGACGAGGTCGTTGACCTCCGGGATCAGGTTGCACAGCGGGCAGCCGATCGAACCGCCCTGCACGACGAAGCCGGCGTGGCAAAACGGCACGCCGCAGTCCATGCAGCGCGCGCTCTGCGTGTGCAGGGCGTCCGCGCCCTGCGGCACCACGAATTCCTCGAAGTCGCGGATGCGCTCCGCGACCGGGCGGTGCCCCGCCTCGCTGCGGCCGTATTCCAAAAATCCCGTCGGTTTGCCCATACTCCTATCCTCTATATGCCCTGCTATGCGATGTCCGCCTTGGACAACACTTCCGCGTAGTCGTCCGGCAGCACCTTCACGAACGCGCGCACCGCTGCGGGGAAATCCGCGAGGAGCGCCTTCGCCCGCTCGCTCCCGGCCCGCTCCGCGTGCGTCTGCAATAACGATTTCAAGGCCGCTTCATCCTCTGCGTCCAGCGCCACGATGGACACCTGCTCGAGGTTGCAGCGCCCTTCGAACGAGCCGTCCGCGTCGTACACGTAGGCGATGCCGCCGCTCATGCCCGCGCCGAAATTGCGGCCCGTGCCCCCGAGCACCACGACCGTGCCGCCCGTCATGTACTCGCAGCAGTGGTCGCCGACGCCCTCGACGACGGCCGACGCGCCGCTGTTGCGCACGCAGAAGCGCTCGCCCGCCACGCCGCGGATGTAGACCTCCCCGCTCGTCGCGCCGTACAGCGCCACGTTGCCGATGATGATGTTCTCGGAGGGGTCGAACGCCGACCCGTCCGGCGGCATGACGATGATCCGCCCGCCGGATAGCCCCTTGCCCACGTAGTCGTTGGCGTCGCCGTGCAGCTCCATCTCGACGCCCGGCGCGAGGAATGCGCCGAACGAAAGCCCCGCCGACCCGTCGAAGCGCAGGTGGATCGAGCCGTCCGGCAGCCCATCCGGCCCGTGCTTGCGCACGATCTTCGCCGAAAGCATGCAGCCGACCGTGCGGTTGCGGTTGTTGATCGCCAGCGAATAGTCCACCTTCGCGCCCGGGTTTCCGACCGCGCCCCGGCAGAGGGAGATCAGCGTCGACTGGTCGAGCGTCCGGTGCAGCGCGTGGTCCTGCGGCTGCGTGAAATACCGCGCGCCCGCGTTGTCAACCTGCTTGGGTTGATAGAGCAGCGACGACAGGTCGACCGTCTGCGCCTTCTCGTTGATCCGCTCCAGCGCCGGCGTCTGGTGCAGCAGCTCCACGTGCCCGACGAGCTCGTTCATGGTGCGCACGCCGATGCGGCTCATCCACTCGCGCACCTCCTGCGCCAAAAACTTCATCAGGTTCTCCACATACTCCGGCTTGCCCGCGAACTTCGCGCACAGGTCCGGGTTCTGCGTCGCCACGCCGACCGGGCAGGTGTCGAGGTTGCACACCCGCATCATGTCGCAGCCCAGCACCACGAGGGGCGCCGTCGCGAACGCAAACTCCTCCGCGCCGAGCAGCGCAGCGATCACGATGTCGCGGCCCGTCAAGAGTTTGCCGTCCGTCTCCAGCACGACGCGGTTGCGCATATTATTCATCAACAGGGACTGGTGCGCTTCGGCCACGCCGAGCTCCCACGGCAGGCCCGCGTGCCGGATCGATGTCCGGGGCGCCGCGCCCGTCCCCCCGTCGTATCCGGAAATAACAATGACGTCCGCCAGCGCCTTCGCGACGCCGACCGCGATCGTGCCCACGCCGCCCTCCGACACGAGCTTCACCGAGATGCGCGCGTATTTGTTCGCCGCCTTCAGGTCGCGGATGAGCTGCGCGAGGTCCTCGATCGAATAGATGTCGTGGTGCGGCGGCGGGCTGATGAGCTCCACGCCGGGCGTCGAGTAGCGCGCCTGCGCGATCCACGGGTAGACCTTGCCGCCGGGCAGGTGGCCGCCCTCGCCGGGCTTCGCGCCCTGCGCCATCTTGATCTGGATCTCCTTCGCGCTGTTCAGGTAGTGCAGCGTCACGCCGAAGCGGCCCGAGGCGACCTGCTTGATCGCGCTGCAGCGGTTCTCCCCGTCCTCGCCGGGCGTGAAGCGCTCGACGAGCTCGCCGCCCTCGCCCGTGTTGCTCTTCGCGCCGAGGCGGTTCATCGCGATCGCCATGCACTCGTGGGCGGCCTGCGAGATCGAGCCGTAGCTCATCGCGCCCGTCTTGAAGCGCCGCACGATCGCGGAGACCGGTTCGACCGTGTCGATCGGGATCGGCTTGTCCGCCTCGACGATGGACAGGAGGCCGCGGATGTTTTTCAGCTCCGTCGTCCGCCGGTTGACCGCCGCCGAGAACGCCTTGAACATCCCGTAGTTGCCCGTGCGGCACGCCTGCTGCAGCAGGAAGATGTTTTCCGGGTTGAACAGGTGGTACTCGCCGCGCTTGCGCCATTTGTAGTCGCCGCCCTCGTCCAAGGGCTCGTCCTTCGCCTGCATGTCGAACGCCACCTTGTGGCGCCGCTTGGCCTCGCGGTCGATCTCCCAAAACGTGATGCCGCCGATGCGCGACGTCGTGCCCGTGAAGTATTTTTCGATGATGCCGTCGCTGATGCCGAGCGCCTCGAAGATCTGCGCGCCGTGGTAGCTGCGCACCGTCGAGATGCCCATCTTGCTCATGATCTTCACGATCGCGTGCGTCATGGATGTGCGGTAGTTTTCCTTCCCCTCCTCCGCGCCGACGGAGAGCCAGCCTTCCTCCGCCATCGCCTCAATCGTCTTGTACGCGAGGTAGGGGCAGACCGCGTTGGCGCCGTAGCCGACGAGCAGCGCGAGGTGGTGCGCCTCCCGGGCCTCGCCCGTCTCGCAGACGATCGAGATGCGCGTGCGCGTGCCCTTGCGCACGAGGTATTGGTGCAGGCCCGACACGGCCAGCAGCGCCGGGATCGGCACCTTGCGCGCGCTCGCGCCCCGGTCGGAGAGCACGATGATGTTGTAGCCGCTCTCCATGACGAAGTCCGCCGCCTTGAACAGGTCCTCGAGCGCGTTCTCGAGCCCGTCCTCCTCGCGGCTGTTGAAGAGCATCGGCAGCGTCACCGCCGCGAACCCCGGGATGGAGACGCCCTTGAGCTTCGCGAGCTCCGCGCGCGTCAGGATCGGCGTGTCGTGCCGGATCATGCGGCAGTTGCCCGCGTCCGGCTCGAGCAGGTTCCGCTCGCTGCCGATCTGGATGAACGAGCTCGTGACGACCTCTTCGCGGATGGCGTCGATCGGCGGGTTGGTGACCTGCGCAAACAGCTGCTTGAAATAGTTGTACAGGAGCTGCGGCTTGTTGGACAGGACGGCGAGCGGCGTGTCCGTGCCCATTGAGGCGATCGGGTCCTCGCCCGTGTTCGCGATCGTCTTCAGCGTCAGGTTCAGGTCCTCCCACGTGTAGCCGAAGACCTTCTGCTCGGCGAGGAGCGGCAGGGATTCCGGGTCGCCCTCTTTGTTGGCCATGAGCAGCTCGAGGCTCACGAAGTCCTTGAGCATCGCGTGCTCGCGCGTCGTCGCCATCTGCCCCTCGCGCACCTCGTGGATGACGTCGAGCCAGCCCTTGCCCGTAAACTCAGCGGGGTCGCCCTCCGGCGCTTTGAGATCCTTCAGCTGCACGATGCCCTCGTCGAGCCATTTGCGGTAGGGCCTTTTCGAGGCGACGGCCTTCTTCAGCTCCCCGTCCTCGATGATGCGCCCCGCCTCCGTGTCGACGAGCAGCATGCGCCCCGGCATGAGGCGGTCGCGCTTCAGCACGCGCTCCGCGGGGATGCGCAACGTGCCCGTCTCGCTCGCGAGGATCAGCGTGCCTTCGGTCGTGATGCAGACGCGCGAGGGCCTGAGGCCATTGCGGTCGAGCGTCGCGCCGGCCACGCGCCCGTCCGTGAACGCGATCGCCGCCGGCCCGTCCCATGCCTCCATGAGGCAGCTCGTGTACTCGTAGTACGCCCGCTTCAGGGGGTCCATGCCGGGGCTGTTCTCCCACGGCTCGGGGATCGCCATCATCATCGCCTCGTAGAGCGGCGTGCCGCTGTGCACGAGCAGCCGCACGAAGTCGTCGAGCATCGCCGAGTCGCTGCCGTCCTCGTTGATGACCGGGATGACCTTCGCGAGGTCCGGCCCGAAGCGGTCGCTCTTCAGCATCGCTTCGCGCGCCTTCACCCAGTTCACGTTGCCGCGGATCGTGTTGATCTCGCCGTTGTGGATCAGGTAGTTCATCGGGTGCGCGCGCTCCCAGCTCGGGAACGTGTTCGTCGAAACACGGCTGTGCACGAGCGCGATCGCGCTCGTCGTCCGCACGTCCTTCAGCTCGAGGTAGAAGTTTGCGAGCTGGTTCGGGCGCAGCATCCCCTTGTAGACGATCGTCCGGCAGGAGATGCTCGTGAGGTAATAATACAGGTCCCTGTCCGGATTTTCGGGATTGTAACGGATCTGCTTTTGCGCGAGCTTTGCGGCGACGTAGAGCTTCCGCTCGAAGTCGTCCTCGGTCAGCCCTTCCGGCCTGCCGATGAAGATCTGGCGGATGCCCGGGCAGACGGATTTCGCCGTGCCCCCGATGCCCGCGCTGTTCGTGGGCACAATGCGCACGCCAAGGACGGCCATGCCCTCCCCCTCCACGATCTCGCAAAACTGCTTCACGGTGCGGCGGCATTTGTCCGCCTCCGGGCTGCCGAACATCATCGCCACGCCGTACGCGCCGCGCTCCGGCAGGTCGATCCCCTCCGAGGCCGCGATGCCGCTGAAAAACTCGTGCGGCAGCTGGATGAGCAGCCCCGCGCCGTCGCCCGTCTCCGGCTCGCTGCCGATGCCGCCGCGGTGCGTCAGGTTGAACAGCACCGCCGTCGCGTCCTCAATCAGCCCGTGCGTCCTGCGCCCGTCCACGTTGACGAGCATCCCGATGCCGCACGCGTCGTGCTCAAATTTTGGATCATACAGGCCCTGCTTCCCCGGCAAACCAGGGGACGGGTCGTTGTTTCCCTGAAACTCCATAAACCCTCCAAAGAGAATCGTCCATATGATTCGGAATAAAATGCTTAGGGAATAGTATACAGTAAGAATCGGAAAAAAGGCAAGCAAATTTTCAGAATTTTCTCATAGCTGTGCTTCATGAGCGCACCGGGAGGAGCTTCCGGAGCTCTTGGTGCTGCGCTTCAAAATTGCCCGTCCGGATGCGGATTCGCTTCCCGACCCGGGCGGCCAGGTTGCGTGCAAACTCCTCGCACGCCCGCCGATCGTAGAGCTGGATCGCGCTGAAACGCAGCACGCTGATGCCTTGCCGCTCGAGGGCGGAGGCGCGGAGCATGTCCCTGCCCTGCTCCGCCGGGGTGCTGTGGTGCTCGAAGCTGTCGTACTCCACCGCCAGTTTGGCAGCGGGGTAATACAGGTCGAGGAAGCACCGGCTTTGCCCCAACCTCCTGCGTGCTTCCGCGCCGAGGGCGACCTCCCGGTAAAGGTGTATCTTCCGGCCGCTGTTCGCATAGACCGCGTTCTTTTCATTGACCGTGATGTGCTCCGGCTTCGATCCACGCGGGGATTGCCCGGCTTCGTCCGGTTGCCGGCCTTGCCCCGTCGGGCCCAGTACAGTATCGAGATAGGGGATCCCCCACGCATATGCCGCTGAAAAGTGGCTCAGGTATTCGTACATGCAATCAGTTTACCAGAAAATGGTTATTTGCGCAACCCCCTATTTCAAATAATTTCCAATAATTTCGACGCCGCCTGGCCAAAAATTCAACTCATCGGTGAAAATGCCGACGCGCAGCCCCCTCCGCTGGTCATTTTTTCAACTTATCGGTGGATTTCACGGGATGACCCACAGATAAGTTGAAATTTTGGCCAGCCGGGGGTGAGGAAGCCTGCTCGCGCAAGGCTTTGCTTTGACAGCATCGCCGGTTTGGCTGCGTGAACACTCCGGGTCAAGCGGCGTGGTTGCCCGATGCGATAAGCTCCCGTACCTTGTCCATTGCTTCGGACGCCGGGCAGGGGTGGTCGGGGACAGTCCAGGCGGCGTTGCCCGGTTCGCCTCCGAGGTAGTAGGCTTTGCAGGAGACGGTCATCATGAGACGGGAGTGGGGGAGCTGGAAGCACAGTATATGCCCGTACACCTGGTCGTTGCCGCTCTGCGCGCCGACGATTTCCGCGAGGCTGTTGTATTTGAGGTAGGCGGCGAAATTGGTGGCGGAGCTCCATGTCCAGACATTGGTCAGCACGAAGAGCCGGCCGGTGAATACGAGGTCGCCCGCCATCTTGTTTTTCTGTCCATTTCCGTTGATGTGCAGGCGAAGCGGGCCATAACGCGCGTAGAAGGTGTTCGTGTCGTAGGATTCGACGGGCATATAGCGCATGAATTCGCCGATGACTTCCGTGGTGCCGCCGCCGTTGCCCCGCAGGTCGAGCGCGACATTCCGGATGCCCCTGTCCCTGACGGCCGCGAAGAAATCCCGCAGCGTATCCTTGTAGGCCTGGGACATCTCGCACGCCTCCACCGTCAGGATGCCGAGGCTCGCCGCCTCGTCCAGCTCGTAGTAGAAGGACGGGTTTGCCGCAGGGTCGCCGCCGGAATCGCCGGAGCCGTCGGCGTCATCGCCCGATACCGGCGAGGACAGCGGTAGGTCGACCGGCTCGGCGTCGCCCTCGAAGAGCACGGGCAGACCGTTCGTCTCGAGCGGTTCGGCGCCGAGCAGTTCAAGATATTCCTCGTAGCGGATGATGAGGGCAAATTGGGCCTGCCCGTAGGCTTCCATCTCGACGGGGAACACGGTCTTGTACCGCTCGTAGAGCTCCGGCGGGCTGACGCCGGCAAGGAGGGCGACCTTCCGCCCTTTGTACTGCGCATAGCGCTCCGCCTGGCGCACGCCGCCAATGACGATATCCGTGCCGCCCGCGTATGAGGCCTCGGCCAGGATCAGCTCCCCGCCCTCCCAGGAAAACGAGAAGCCCTGGGGCAGCTGTCGCGATTGCGCGCCCAGGGTGGATATCCCCGTATGGCTGTCGTGCAGGGTGGTGAGGATGCGGGCGGAGGCGCGGTAGACTTCCAGCACGCTCACCTCCGATCCGAGGGCGCGGATCTCCTCGTCGTACTGCGCCTGCACTTCGGGCGGGAGGCCGCCGTAGGCCGCGGGGTGCCGCTCGGCCACCCGCTTGAGGAGGAAGTCCAGGTCTTCCTGCGCCTGCGCGTTCGTCAAAGTAGCCTCGAGCGCAAGCGTGGCGGGCTCCCCTGTCTCCCACGCCTTGTCATCGGTGCCGCGGCGCGGGTCGAACCAGAGCGCGTAGACGCACCAGAGCACCGCGAGCACGACCGCCAGGGTCAAGGCAAATTTCACAGGCCTGCGCAAGTGTTTGCCTCTAGTGGCTGCAGTAGTAGGGCACGAGGTTTTCGAGGTTGACCCAGCCTTTGTAGTCCTTGTAGTGGACGTAGGCCCAGTCGGTGTTGCCGGTGTTGCGGCCGTACTCATTCACCGGCTCCCCGAAGCGGATGGCCGTCACGATGCCGTAGCCCGTGCCGGGGCCCGCGCGGAGGTTGACCCCCTCCCGGGGGGTGACGTAGTACAGCTGGTGGTAGTCGTCCGGCGACAGGTCGTTTGGCGTCGTCGGGTCGTCGTCGTCGTCCGGGGCAAGGGTCACGGACGGGTACAGCGTCGGGCCGTACGCGGATGCCTCCGCGACGGGTGCCGGCGCCTCCTGGGAAGGGGCGGGCGCTGCCGCGTCGCCGCCCCCGGCGGGCTGGCCGCTCATTTCGTCATCGCCTCCGCCCCGGGCGGGCTGGCCGCTCATTTCGTCATCGCCTCCGGCTTCGGCGGCCTCCCCTGCGCCTACGCCAGCAGCCGGCGCCTGTGAAGCGCTGCCGGTCGCCCCGCACGCCGTGAGCGCGAAAGCGAGCGCGCCGGCAAGCAGCAGCGCATACGCCACCCGCCGTAGCCCGCACGGAAAATTGTGATTCCATCTCATGACTGTCGCCCTTCCTCTCCAATCTATGCCGCTGTTCTCCGCCAAGGATATTATTGCACAAAACCCGGCAGCGCAGCATTTTATTTCATCAGCGATGCGCCCGGCGCGCAAAAAATTTGGAATTCAGGCGGAGGCGGCGCCTATGGCGTGGGCCGTGACGGTGGCGCCCAGATAGGCCTCTTCGTTTTTCGCCTGCACCTCGTGGTGCTGCACGCGGTCCGTGACGACGATGTTGCCCTTGGCGCCGCGCAGGGCCGCTTCCCGGCGGGCGGCCTCCCGCGCCGCGCGGACCCCGAACGCGACAGCCTCCTCGATGGTCGCGAACCGGCGGTTTTCGTCCGCTGCGTACACGGCGAAGGTGGGCCCCTCCTCCCCGATGATGGGGAGGACCTCGACCTTGCTGAAGACGCTGACGCTCGTCGTGACCGCGCCGACGGCGTTCGCGACCGCGTAATTTTCCGGAATAACAGCACGCGTGCCGAGCTTTTCGGCCACGTCGGGGAGGAAGACGGCGATGGGCGCCCCGATGCCCACGAGCGGGAGGCGTGTGCGCAGCGGCATGGCCAGAAGGGGGCCGCCGCCGGGAAGGCCCAGGCCCGCGTCCGGCCCGGCCGCGTAGCCGCCGGCGATGATGCGCTCCATCTCCGGGCCCACGCCCTCCTCCCGGTAGCGCGGGTCGTCGTTTTCCAGCAGGGCCTTCACGATGTGCGTGTAGAGCCGCTGCTTCACGGCGTCGTAGACCTGATCGCAGAGGGCCTCCACCGTGATGCCGAGGTTCCCCGCCACGAAGGCGGCCGCGGCCCTTGCGGCCTTCGCGTCGAAGCCGACGAAATCCCCTTTGATGTGCATGATGTCCGTCGGGGTCAGGCCACACACCTGCACGACCCCGTCGGCCAGTAGCCTCGGGATCCGAAGCGTGTAGACGTCCTTGCCCACCGCCGCCGCCGCCCTATCCATGGGGAGCGGGCAGGCGCGGACCGCCTCGCAGAAGGCCATCTCCTCCTCCGTGTAGCGGGGGTTCCCCCGGATGCCGCCGATGTCCCGGGCCAACGCGAAATGCTCATGCAGGAAGAGCGAGTGGCGCTTGCCGCTCTCCGCGAGCGCGGCAAGGTTTTCCGTGATGGCGGGATGGACCGCCGCCGCGACGCACAGCGGGGTGACGCGGTAGTCCTCGAGGAGGAAGCGGGCCCCATCGTAGTGGACGGCGCTGTCGCCGCCGAGGCCGGCCGTCCGGATGTACAGCCCGTTCACGAAGGTCTTCCACTTCCCGACGGACACGCCGCCCGTGCAGGGGACGGGCGCGCCGCCCACCGCGACCGCGACGTCGGTCGTCGTGCCGCCCATGTCCACGATGACGCAGTCCCGCTCAGAGCTCAGCGCGAGGCCGCCGACGGCGCTGGCCGCCGGGCCGCACAGCAGCGTCTCCACGGGGTGGTCCAGCGCGAAGGCCTCGGACATCATGCTGCCGTCGCTGCGGACGATGACGAGCGCCCCCCGGATGCCGCGCCGCGCCGCGGCGGCCCGGGCGCCGCTGATGAAGCTGCGGATGACGGGGAAGAGCTGGGCGTTGAGCAGCGTGCTTGCGCCGCGCTGCAGGGCGTTGAGCTCCGAGAAGAGCTCGTGGGCGCAGACGACCGGGAGGCCGAGCTCCTCCTGCACGATCGCCTTCGCCTGCTTCTCGAAGGCGGCGCCGTTCTTCATCCCGTGCATCTCGATGATGCCCACGCCGTCCAGCCCGTCGAAGCCGGTTTTCAGATGCTCTTCGAAGGCGCCCCAATCCGGCTCCCTGACGATTTCGCCGTAGAAGGTCGTCTCGCTGTCCTCGATCAGCATGTCCCGGGCGGGCGGCAGGCCGTACTGGCCGCCGAGCTCGTCAACCACCCTCGGGTCGCCCCCGAAGAAGATCAGCTTCGCCCGGCCGCCCCGGTTCTCGACGCAGGCATTCGTCGCCAGCGTCGTGGAGAGCGACAGCAGGTCCGCCCCCTCGAGGCATTCCGGCGGCAGGCCGTCCATCGCGCGGAGGATGCCTTGCATCAGGTCCTCCTTCGTCGTCAGCGCCTTCGCGGCGGCGACGACTTTTTTCGCGCCGAAATCATAGGCCACCGCGTCCGTGTACGTGCCGCCCGTGTCGATCCCGATCCCGATCCTGCGCGCCTTCTCCATGAGGGGGATTATACTATATTATTTTATAGGGGGTTGTTGTTGCGGATCGGGCTGATGGCACGCTTGAATGCTGTGCAGACCTGCGTGCCAACTGCCGCGATCGCAATAGAGATGAGGATGGCAATAATTATTTACTTGGCATCTGCTTATGCCGTTTCTTCGTCCTGAAGCGCGTCATAGCCTTCTTCGCCGGTCCTGATCTTGATGACGTTCTCCACGTCGTAGAGGAATATCTTGCCGTCTCCGAAGTTGCCCGTATAGAGCGCCTTCTTCGCCGCCTCGACGACGGTCTCGACGGGGATCTTGCTGACGACGACCTCCGCGCGCACCTTCGGGAGCAAATGGGGTTCGATCTCGACGCCGCGATAGTACTCCGTCGCGTGGCCCTTCTGCATGCCGTAGCCCATGATGTTCGTGACCGTCATGCCCGTGATGCCGATCTCCTGCATCGCCGCGTCGAGCGCTTCGAAGGAGCTCGGGCGCGTGATGATGGAGATGCGCGTGTACTTCGGCGCGCCTTCCGCCTTCGGGGCCTGGGAGCGTACGTCCGTGACCGTGACCTTGGCCGCCGGGGGCTCCTTGCCCTCTTCGCCCGGGATGTCCGGCACCGCCGCCGCGCCAGTCGCGCCGACGTTCTGCACCGACAGCGGGAAGTCCGCGTAGGCGCTCGGGAGGCCGTGCTCGCTGATGTCGAGGCCTTCGATCTCCTCCTCGGCGCTGACGCGCAGCCCGATGGTCCGCTTGATGATGTTGAACACGATGAGCATCGTGACCGCCACGAAGGCGCCGATGGCAACCACGCCGACGACCTGCGCGAGCAGCAGCTGCCCGCCGCCGCCGTACAGCAGCCCGCCGTCCAGCGCGAGGAAACCGACGAGGATCGTGCCGACCGCGCCGGCGGCGCCGTGCACCGCTACCGCGCCGACGGGATCGTCGATGTGCATTTTCTTGTCAAGCCCCGTCGCCGCAGCCACGAGGACGATGCCGGAAACGATGCCGACGACGACCGCGCCCGTCGGGCTGACCGCGTCGCAGCCCGCCGTGATGCCGACGAGGCCGGCGAGCGCGCCGTTGAGCGTCAGGGACACATCCGGCGATTTGTACACAATCCATGTGATGATGAGCACGGTGACCACGCCGGCCGCCGCCGAGAGGTTCGTCGTGACGAAGATGCTGCCCATCGCTTCGAGTGATGCGTCGTCCGCCGCCGCGACCGTGGACGCGCCGTTGAACCCGAACCAGCCGAACCACAGGATGAACACGCCGAGCGCGCCGAGCGGGACGCTGTGCCCGAGGATGGCGCGGCTCTTGCCGCTCTTGCTGTATTTGCCGATGCGCGGCCCCAGGATCGCCGCGCCGACGAGCGCCGCGACGCCGCCCGTCATGTGGACGATGGTCGAACCCGCGAAATCATGGAAGCCGGCGCCGATGTTGTTGAGCCAGCCGCCGCCCCATGCCCAGTGCGCCTCGATCGGGTAGATGAGCGCGCTGATGACGATAGAATAAATGCAGTATGCCGAAAACTTCGTGCGCTCCGCCATGGCGCCCGACACGATCGTAGCCGCCGTCGCGCAGAACACCGTCTGGAAGATCACGAACGACCAGGGCGACACGCCGTCCGGCGCGATGTCCGTGATCGTCTTGCCGTTCAGTGCGAAATCGAAGACGCCGATGAAGCCCGTGTTCGTCCCGAACATGATGCCGAAGCCGACGAGCCAGTACGCGATCGACCCGAACGAAAAGTCGATCAGGTTTTTCATGATGATGTTGCCCGAGTTCTTCGCGCGCGTGAACCCGGCTTCTACCATCGCGAAACCCGGCTGCATGAAAAACACGAGGGCCGCGCCCAACAGCACCCATATGGTACTTGCTGATGAAAACTCCATACTCCACCTCCTTGTGCGCCTGCAAAAAATACAGGCTATAACAAATAAATATGAGGCAAGTATAGCGCAAATATTTCTACTTGTCAAACGTTTTTTAATTTTCAGAATATTAAGTTATTTATTTTATATATTTATTCGTACCAACTCGAAGTGTCTATCCTATAATCAATATCATCAATTATGTATTCTCCACCCACAGTTTCACCAGAAGTAAGCGCTTCCTTCAATTCCAAAGCAAACTCTAAAGGAAAACTTTCACTCATTACACTTCCGTCTCCATGCCGAAAATCACTCATAGAACCATATTCCAACTTTGCTTCAACATATCCCGTCCCTTTGACCGAAATAAGTCCATCCTCGAACAATTCAACATTATCTATAGTTTCGACCACCACCGATTCGATGGATGAATGAGTCGATATCTCATCTAATGAGGAGGGGATTCCGCTGCTGAGAAAGTAATCAAACATCAACTCGCCGATCTGATCCTCATCCGAATCAATAATATCGCAACTAAACCTCCCGTCTTCAAAAATACGATATGGCAATAACAATCCATTTGTTGGATTGTTCTGGTGGCAGAACCGGACACGGACGGCGACATCAGATTCTCCTAAAATCGCAGTGATGTTATCAATATATTTCTGGAAGGAATCTTGATCATGATAGAAAATTGTGATTTTAGCGCTTCTATTCTCACTAAATATATGTTTCAATTTAGCGTGATCACTTTTATCAAGCGAGTGGCCAATAACAAATATATTCACTGGTTCTGAAGTTTCCGCCGTCCTACGGAGTTGTTGAAGTAAATACTGAAAATCAGCCAATGTACTATATCTATGCTGTTGATTATGCTTCTGGAACACGTTGAATTCTGGTGGAATATTATACTCTCCTTCTTCACGATTAAAGCTCTCTGTTCCGAGCACAAGACCGCTGGTCACCAAGTCCGGACTTGCAGGTTCAAATGCGACTTCTTCATCAGCTTGGCCATGCGGATAAACATAGGAGTAGTTCACGCGTGATCCTTTTTCTTCCAAGTCGTAAAAACGATTAAAAGTGTGGGTATAATTAAAGCTCACGATGTATGTTTCTTGAACAGCATCTTCCGTACCACGTGGACACAGCAAAAGTTTGTTTAGTTGATAGCGCTTTTTTATTCCTCGCTTCTTCTCGATTATTGAAAAACAGTAGATTTCGAACGCACGTGTAAATTTACGCAAGGCATCATACATAGGCGAAACACGATAGCCCTCTGCAAACGTATAGAAGTCTGCAAAAAGAGTATGCTTTGAATATTTTAATTTGTCGTGTGTTATTCCACCTATAGGACACATTGCCTGAACGACACCCAGTATCTCTGTTTCAAAGTCAATCCAGGTCTTCTCCCCATCAAGATCTAGCGTGATACTGATAAAATAATCCAGCCAAACATTGTCCCGTATACTCTTAGAAAATTCAGACTCAATGATGGAATCATATGAAATAGACTTGCTTTTGCCACCATAGTCCCTGCAGTATTTCAAAAAGTCTGTATAGCGTGTAGGTAAGCCGTGTGCCAAATCAAAGCCATTCCCAAGGACGATAATATTCACATCAAACCTCGCTGGTGAAACTGTTTATTTCTACCTGCACTTCTTCGGTTTCGACCTCAACCACAAGATTGGCAATTCGAATTTGCTCATATATTTCAATATTCTGATCAATAGCCTCGAAGCTAACCGCCAGCGCGTATTTCGCCTTAAAAAGTCCGCCCCAACCTTTATGGCCACGAACGGCAACGCAAAAAGCATCGTTGAGTTGGCTGGATTTCACAACGCACCAGTCTTTTTGCAAAGTCTGGCTTTTTCGGTTAAAGCCTTTGAAATCACCCCAATTATCTTGTTCGCGAATTGCCCATTTGAATGCCCCGTCATCTCGTATGCTCTTATCCGTTTCAAAAACACGTTCCTTGAAAACTTCTTCTGCTTCGCCTATACGACTACATACCCAATCAAGCCATGTTGACATATAATTGTTTATTCTACGGCGAGTTCTGCGCGGCTTGGCGGAATAAGAAAGTGTTATTTCTACAAGGATATCATAGTCTTCACCGATACTCCGCAGCACTTCTGGAATGCGGATAGGATAGATATGCGCTTCTCCTGCCCCAATCTCAACAGATCCATCAGTAACTAATGTTGCGCGATAATTGTTGTTGTGCGTTGCTCGCTCTTCATCAGGCAAACCATAACCCATCTGCCTCATTAGCATTTGCTTTTGTTCGGTTGTCATCCGGGAGATGTCTTTGGGCAGCCTTGCAGACTGCGCAATTAACGCACGATATAATAAAGCAGGAGCATCGGGCAGTACTTTCTGAATCGCCGCAGCAATGTGAGCCACCTTGGGTGCAGCAAAGGAAGTTCCTATCCCATCTCTGGCATGTGCCGGCCCCGGTGGTGATGTGCGAATCAAGTCTGTACAAACATCCTCGTTTGTTGTCAAGGTATTGTCGCTTTTGTTAATGATGTGCGTACCACCATATTCAACTACGTCTGGCTTGATGCTATCCCAGATTCCGGGACCGATTCGCGAGAATGAGGACACTTCACCGCTTTTTCCAATGGCTACATAGTCTTCATCCTCAAAATCGCTATGTGAAATGGAACCGACGGTAATCGCCTGAAGGCTTTGGGCTGGATTTGACAGCCTCGCTGGTTTTTCCGAGTAATATTGGGGGTATGACATGTGAGG
>JAISTX010000020.1 GCA_031272365.1 Eubacteriales Family XIII. Incertae Sedis bacterium | reverse complement strand
GATCTCTGCGCTATGTAGTTTTCAAGGTTCTCGCGGCGCCGCGGCCCGCACGTGGCGACCGTGGCGGCGCAATTATTTATTATATGGGCTGCGCACCCGCAAGTCAACAGGTATTTTTTTCCATATACCCTCAGGCTGGCAGCATGCCCAGCTTCTCCATGTCGTCGGCGATGTCCGCCAGGCCGTACCGCTCCCACGTCTCGCGCGTCGGCCAGCCGGTCAGCTTGTCCCAGCCGCGCTTCTCGTAGTACAGGTCCACGAAATCGTTCCACTCCTCCCACGTGACGGTCTCGCCGCGCGGGTCGGGGTAGACGAGGCCCTGGTAGATCTCGCTGACCTCCATCTCGCGGCAGCGGCCGTGGTCGCGCATCTCGATGGCGCGCAGCAGGAGCTTCGAGCGCTCGGCGGCGTCGTTGAGCTCCGCCTCCGACATCGGGATGCCCGTGGCGGCCTCGTACATCTCCGCCTCCATGGACGTCCAGTACAGCTCGGGGCTCTGCCATTCGCAGCAGACGACGGAGTCCTTGATCTCGCCTTTGTTCTCGTTCATGATGACGCCGTCGATGAGGAGCGGGCTGTGCGCCGGGTCGCCCTCGATCTGGAGCAGGTGCTCGTATTTGTCATGGTAGTGGGCGACGGTCTGGTTGTCGCGCGTGCACGTCATGAGCTCGAGCGCCACCGCCATCCAGCCCGGCTTGTTGATCGTGGCCTCGTAGCCGCGCCCCTGCCAGTGGTAGCTCATGCCCCAGGCCGCCTCGAGGCTGACCGGGATGTCGAGCTGCTTGCCGCCGAGCACCTGCGAGCGCCGCCCGTGGTAGATCGTCTTGCCGTATTTCTCGCGGCCGAGCGCCCGGGTCGCGCGCGCCATGCCCTCGCCGAAGAGCTGGCCGTACTTGCCCTTGCGGTAGCAGATCATGTCGAGGAAGTACTTCACGAATTCCTCGTTCTCCACGTCCACCTCCATGCCGAAGTCCATGTCGTCCAAAAGGCCTTCCTTCTTCGCCATCGACAGCCACGTGAAATACCAGACGATGACGTCCCATTTGTCGATGCCGTACTCGTTGCACATATGCATCATGACGCTGCCCTTGTGGAAGTCCGGCTGCCAGTAGTCGACGATGTCGCCAGGCACAAACTCGAAGAGCTTCGGCGCGTGCTCGTCTGTGAAGTCCGGCGGCGGCGGCTCGCAGCTGAGCATCTTGCACGGCAGCACGAAGTTTTTCTCCGTCTCCCACGTCATGATGGGCGACCAGCCGCAGTCCTCGCGGAAGCCGTAGGCGAAGATGCCGACGCATTTTTCGACCTGGTTCACCTTCTCCGTCTCCGAGAACGCCGACGGCACGTTCAGCATGAGGCGGCAGCAGTGCTGGTTGCAGCCGTGGGAGCAGGCCACCTGGCCGCGGTCCCAGCCGCCCTCGACGGGCACCGTGTTGCCGGCCATCCCGTGCGTCTCCTCATGGATGACGGGGCTCGGCCGCATGTACGGCTGCCCCATCGTGCGCCGCAGCTCAAAGAGCTTCGGGATGTCGTAGGGCACGACCGTGCCCGTGCCGCGGATCGTCACGCCCTTGAGGTTTTTCGACCCGAAGACGGCGCCGAGCCCCGCCTTCGCCGCGACGTTGTCGTTGCTCGTCGTGACGCTCGCGTTTCGCATCAGGTTCTCGCCCGCGGGCCCGATGACCATGCTTTTGACGTCGTCGCCGAGCATCTCCTCGATCTTCCTCTGGGTCGGGTGCACGAGCATCCCCCAGAGCCCCGTGGCGTCGAGCAGCCGGATCTCGTCGTCCTCGATGAAGACGAGCGTCGGCTTCTCGGCCTTGCCCTCGAGGATGAAGCCGTCCCACCCCGCAAATTTCAGCTCGGCGCCGCCCCACCCGCCGATGCCGCTCCACGCGTACATCTCGGGGTAGGCGTTCGGCGCGATCGAGCCGAACACCGAGCGCCCGCCGGTCGGGATGCCCGTCCCGGTCGTCGCGCCCGTCATGTAGATGATCTTGTTTTCCAGGTCGAACGCCTTCGTGCCCGCCGGCACCTCGTCGTAGAAGATCCGGTTGCAGATCAGGCGCCCGCCCACGTATTTGGGCACGTACTGCGCCGTCGGCACGACGCTGACGGAGCCGTCCGTGAGGTTGATGCGGGCGATCTTGCCGACATAGCCGTATTTCAGTTCGTTGTTTTCCATGCCGTCACCTCCTAAGCAGGCCCGTCCGCGGGCGGCGGCCCCGGCGGCCCGGGCAGCGGCTCGAACACCGGCCTGGGCCGGTCGCTGAGCCCGATGCAGCGCACGGGGCACCATTCGATGCACGCGGGCCCCTCCTCGCGCGTCCGGCACAGGTCGCATTTCTTCGCCTTGCGCTTGTCCTTGTCAGAGGACTTGACCAGGTTGATCCGGGACGGCGTGAACGCGCACGCCTTCGCGCACAGCCCGCACCCGATGCAAAACGCTTCGTCTATATACACCACGCCCTTTTCGTCGATCTTCATCGCCTCGTCCTTCTTCGGGCATTTTTCGTAGCAGGGGTGGTCCGCGCAGTGCATGCAGGCCAGCACCTCGTGGATCATCGAGCTCGTCCCGCGCTTCAGGAAGATCCTGTTGTAGCGCGGCCCGACCACGCCGTCGTGGACGAGCGAGCAGACGATCTCGCACGTCGTGCAGCCCGCGCAGAGCGAATAGTCCTGCGGGTACTGCACGACGTGGCTTCCATAGTTGGTCTCACTCATAGATCCTTTTCCTATCCCTTTCCCTTTACACCGCGAGGCTCGTCCCGCCGTCCGCGACGTACGTCGACCCCGTGATCCACGACGCCTCGTCCGAGGCGAGGAAGAGGCAGAGGTTCGCGATGTCGTCCGGCTCGCCGAGCCGCCCGATGATCGCCACGTTCTCCGTCATGAACTTCTGCTGCTCGGGGCTGTTCTTGACCTCGGCGGGCGTCATGCCCGTGTTGACGGGGCCGGGGCAGACCACGTTGATGCGGATCTGCTTCGGCGCAAACTCCTTCGCGACGTCGATCGACAGCTTGTTGAGCGCCGCCTTGCAGCCGCCGTAGAAATACGAGAACAGCTCCGGCACCATGACGGAGATCGACGCGATGTTGACGATGGAGCCGCCGCGCCCCTGCTTCAGGAAGATCGGGATCGCCTCCTGCATCGACCAAACGTAGGCGCGGTAGTTTGTCTCGAGGATGAGGTTGAAGTCCTCGTCCGTGTGCTCGAGGAACGGCTTGTGCACGAGCACCCCCGCGCAGTTGACCGTGATGTCGAGCTCGCCGTAGGCCTCCAGCGCCTTCGCGTAGACGGCCTTGATCTCGTCCTTGTTGCGGATGTCCGCCTGCACGAAGATGCCCTCGCCGCCCGCGTCCTTGATGGCCTTCAGCGTGGCCTGGCCGTGCTCGGGGTTGCGCGTCGTCGCGACGACCTTCGCGCCCTCCTTGGCGAAGCGGATGGCCGTTGCCTGGCCGATGCCGTTGCCGGCGCCCGTCACGATCGCGATTTTTCCTTCCAATCTGCCCATTTTTTCTTTCCTTTCTTATTTATATAGAATAACAATTTTGACTTGCGTTTTCCGCTCAATGGCCCACGGCGCCTGCCTCCCGGTACTGCTCGAGCACGGGCGTGGCCCGGTCGTATAGCGTCAGCACCACCGCGACGGCCGCGCAGATGCACGCGGCGACGAGGAAGGCGGGGCGCCCGATCACGCCGAACGCGCCGTAGACGATCGGCTGCAGGAACTGCCCGAAGCCGACGGCGAAGAACACCCAGCCGATGGCCTTCGGGGCGGCGCTGTACGGCACGCACTGCGTCACCTTCGTGACGATCGTCGGCATGTTCATGCCGAGCGACGCGCCGAGGATGAGCGCGGAGGCCACGTAGACCGGGAAGCTCGGCGCTTTCCAGCACATCAACAGCGCGACGACGCCGAGGATGTTGGCGATCGGGAAGAGGTTGAAGCGGAGCTTCTTGAACATCGCCCCGAAGAGCACGGATACGACGAGGTCGGCGACCATCATGCCCGAGAACATCAGGCCGATGCTGGCGGCGTCCGCCATCCGCTCGCCGCCGACGACCATCGCGCCGTTCGTCGTGATGGACGCCCAGGCCATGAAGTACAGAAGCAGCAGGATGAAGAACGGCCAGACCCGGCCCGGCAGCTTCGCGCGCACGGTCTCGCTGCCCTCCTCCGCCGCGATCTTGGCCTTGCGGTCGGGCTCCGGCACGAGGATGGCCGCGATGACGATGAAGATGATGCCCACGGCGTAGGCGAGGAAGCAGTATGTCCAGTGGTACCCCGTCAGCCAGCCGCCGAGGGCGGTGAACATGATGCCCGACAGAGAGATGATGGCCGAGACGAGGCCCTGCATGGTGTTGCGCTCGTCGCCCTCAAAGAAGTCCACCACGAGGTCGGTCGCCAGGGGCGTCAGGATGCCGCCGCCGAGGCCGAGCAAGGCGCGGAACACGAGGATGACCCAGATGCTCTCGTGGAAGAAGTACGGCCCGATGCCGCCCACGAAGAACAGCACGGCGCCGATGTAGAAGATCTTCTTCTTGCCGATCACTTCGAGCAGACGGGCGTAGATGGGCGGGGCGAGCGCGAGGAAGAGCGCCGCCACCGTCGCGATGTTTTGGATGAGTACGGGTGCGACCGCCGGCATGGCCTCCTGAATCGCCTGGAGTGCCGGCGTGGTGGCCGCATTGCCGGAATCCTGCATGGCGACGCAGATGATCCCGGCTTTCAGCGCGGTCCTGTTGATCTTTTTCATCTCACGCACCTCGCACCCGTCTACGATGCGGCCTGGTCTTCAGTCTGCTGCTTCCTCGCAAGCACCTGAACGTCCGGGGCAAAGAGCATGAGCACGGAAATGATGACGAAGCACACGGCGGCGAGCAGGAACATCGTCCCGTAGTTTGCGCCCGCGATCGGGGTGACGACGTAGGACGGCACGAAGAACGCGCCGAGCATCATCAGCGTGGAGATAGCGCCGCCCGCCGTGCCGCGGAATTTCGCCGGGATGTCCGGGATCAGCGCCGCCGCGGTCATGAAGATCGGCTGCAAGCCGCCCGCGAAGAACCCGATGACGAAGGTGGTGACGTATACGATGCTCGAGCCGGCCACAAGGTAGTTTACGTAGGTGAAGACCGCCGCGAGGATGCCCAGGGACACCAAGATGGGCTTCTGCCGCCCAATCTTGATCGACAGGTTCGGCCAGAGCAGGTTGCCGCAGAGCAGCCCGATGGAAAGCACCGAGGCGATGACGCCCGCGACCTTCACGTCGTACTGGTAGACGTCCGTCAGCGAGGCGGCGAGGAATTTGTTCGTCGTGATGTTGCCGCCCATGAAGAAGAACAGGCCCAGCCCCGCGAACCACACGCTCTTGTTGGAGAGCACGACGCCCATGCCCTGCGTGACCTTCTCCGACTGCATCGCGGGCACGCCGGCCGGCCGCTCCTGCACAAGCAGGATCCAGACGAGCAGCGAGACGGCCGCGACGATCGCGGCACCGAGGAAGGACAGCGCGAGCGTTGGGTACAGCGCGCCCGTCGCCGTGCCGGCCGCCTGGCCGAGCATGGCCAGCGCCACCATGATGCCGATGCCGCGCCCGGTGTTCACGCCGAGCCACGCGGAGAGGATCTTCGCGACGATCGCGTTCATGATCGCGCCGCATGTGGCCGCGAGGAAGGTCAGGATGAACAGCGGCCAGAAGCTCGTGACGGACATGCGCGCGACGCCCGCGACGATCGTGATGATGTAGCCGACGATGACGATGTTCTTCGCGCCGATCTTGTCGGCGATGCCGCCGACGAAGAAGCTGATGAACACGGGGATCAGCAGCCCCGCCGTCGCGACCATCGCAAACTGCTGCGGCGTCAGGCTGAAGGTCTGCATGACCTCGAGCGCCCTGGGCACGAGCACGCTGTCGCCGTAGATGGCGCTCATGCTCGTCAGGCAGCAGCACGCCACGATGATCCATTTGTACCATGGCGGGCGCTCTTTCATTACCTTTTCATTGATATCAGACATATCTCTCCTCCGTATCTATTTCAAAGAATAAAAAATGATTGCATCAAGCCCCGGCGCAGCCGGCTCACACCTCCTTTCACACCACCTTTTCCCACACGAAGGGGAACAGGTCCTCGGACTGCATCTCCCGGACTTTTGATTCGAAATCCTTGGCGTGGCCCGTCGACAGATGCCGGTTGAAATGCTCCTCGCTCTGCCACTGTTCCAGCAGGTAGAACTCGCACCGGTCGTCGACCATCTGGTAGATCTCATAAAAAATGCACCCCGCGTCTTTGCGGGCGCGCTCGATGAAACCGGCGGCGCAGTGAAAAAACTCATCTGCCCTGCCCTGCTGCACACGGACTCTCGCAAGCATTTTGTTCATGGCTCTCTCCTCCAAGTATTTCCTCTAAGGTGATTATTTCATTTGCAGGCGCGGCTGAAAAGCAGTGTTTGGTTTAACGCGTACAAAAAACGGTTGTAAATCTACCCCTCCATAGGATAGAATACAAGCAAGAGGAATTGTAGAATATGGAAATCAGACAGCTCCAGTATTTCGTCATGATCGCGGAAGAGAAGAGCTTCTTGCAGGCGTCCAAGCGCGTGTTCATCTCGCAGCAGGCGCTGAGCAAGACGATCCAGAACCTGGAGCACGAGCTCGGGGTGCCCCTTTTCGAGCGTTCGAACGCCGGCGTGGAGCTGACGCCGTTCGGCACCGCCCTGCTCCACCAGGCGACGCGCATCCTCGCGCTCGTCGATGCGACGCTCACGGACCTGGGCGAGATGACGGGCGGCAACAAGCAGGGCATCCGCTTCGGGGTGACGAACGGCATCATGGACATCGTCACGATCGACGCGCTGTTCAACTTTCAGGCGTGCCACCCCGAGTGGAACCTGACGTTCACAGAGGGCGACGACCGCAAGATCGAGCACGAGGTCTACCGCGAGCGCCTCGACATGGGGCTCATCAGCGGGGTCGGGGACGAGACCATCATGCACTACCACCTGGTCTCCAAGGACCCCACCTTCATCGGCATACACGAGGGCCACCCGCTCGCCAGCCGCGAGACGCTCACGCTGACGGACCTCAAAGGCGAGTCCTTCATCATCGGCTCCGACGACTACTTCCCGCACAATATGCTGGTCCGCGCCTGCGAGGAGGTGGGGTTCCTGCCGAAGATCGGCTACGTCACGACGAACGCGAACCTCATCGCCCGGCTGCTCACGATGGACAAGGCCGTGTTCACGTGCCCGCAGAGCTTCCTGGGCCACATCCACGCGGACGGGGTGAGGTTCATCCCGCTCGCGGACGACCCCTACATCTTCCGCATGTACCTGATCCGCAAGAAAGGCCTGGCGCTGTCGCGCCCCTCGGCGGCGTTTTGGGAGTTCATGCGCGACACGCTCATCGCGCCGAAGAGCGCATAGGTCATTTCCACTCGAGCGTGGTTTCAATGCGCCCCTGCATCTGGGCGATTTCCTTGGAGACGAAATACTGCCCGCATGCGGGGCAGTACAGGCCGGGCGCCTTGTAGGTGGTCTTCAGGTAGGCGAAGGTGAAGATGCGCACGGCCATGCGCGCGCCGTCGCGCAGGCAGGTGAGCTCCCGCTCGTCCAGGCCGAACAGCTCCGGCGGGCCGCTGCCGCGCGTGCGCCTGGGCTCCTCGGGCGCGCCATGGGGCCTGGAACGGCTCAGGTAGGCCTCCCGGACAAGGGCCTGCCCGCCGCCCGCGCCGCCGCCCGCGAAGCCCGCGAAGACATGCACGCTGCCGACGTCCTCCGAGCAGTAGAGCAGGCCGCTGCCCCCGTCGCGCATCAGCGCGCCGGACGCGAGCGCCGCCTGGAGCGCCCGCGCCACGTCGGCGGCCGAAAGCCCTTCCGCAAGGGCGCTTTCTTCGATGGTGATCCCTGTCATGGTAAGCGGGATTATACCACACCGGTATGGTATACTTGCAATATCACGGAATTTTCTTGCGGTATCAATAGGAGGACAGAATGCACGACGGACATGACGGCCACAGCCACGGCCATTCGGACGCGCAGGACAGGACGCACCTGGTGCTCGCGTTCACGCTGGAGCACAACAAGGAGCATGCGAAGGAGATGCGCGCCCTCGCGGAGAAGCTGCGCGGCGAGGGCAAGGCGGACGCGGCGGGGCTCATCGAGGACGCGATCAAGGACTATGAAGCGGGCAACGCAAAATTTGAGCACGCCATCCAGCACCTATAGTTATTATTCAAAAAGAGGAGGATACTATGTGCTTATCGACTGTATATAAAGGGACGGAGGCGGCCGAGGGCGCGAAGCTGGCCGAGTACGTGACGAACATCGAGACGCTGCCGGACGGCACGGTGCGGCTGCTCGACATCACGGGCGAGGCGCGGGAGTTCAAGGGGCGGCTCGCGCGCGTCGACCTCATCAAGAACGCGGCGTTCCTCGAGCTGGCCTGACCCCGGTCAGCGCTCCTGCTCGAGGAGCTTGTAGGAGAGCAGCAGGTACCACTGGTCGGCGTCGCTCTCGAAGCGCATGCCCGTGATTTCGCGGATGCGGTCGAGGCGGTAGAGGAAGGTCGAGCGGTGGATGTACAGCTCCTTCGCGGCGCTCACGGCGCGGAGGTTGTTTTTCAGGTATACGTACAGCGTGTGGTAGAGCTCCTGGCCGCGCTCCTCGTCGTAGGCGCGCAGGCGCAGCAGGCCCGGGTCGCAGATCATGCGCGGGGGGAGCTCCGAGGAGCAGCGCTCGAGGATGTAGATCTCCTTCACGTCGCTGAATTTGTGCAGCCATTGGTAGGGCTTGACGCGCGGGCCCAGGGCGCCGGCGACGCCGGCCTGCGTGTAGTATTCGCGCAGGTAGCCGAAGCCTTTGAAGGCATTGGAGAGGCCGGCCTTCATGTTGTTGTCCTGCAGGAAGCCCGTGAGCGCGCTGCGCACGCCCTTCTCCGCCGCGGCCAGGTCCGGCGCGTCCTTGCCGCCGCCCGGGGCGGGCTCGGCCAGGGACAGGTTGAAGAAGGCCGCGATGCTGTTTTCGTACTCGAAGATGCACGCCTCGGGGAAGATCGCGGTGAGGCGGTCGCTCATGAAGCGCATCGTGCGGTTCTTGTAGTCGGGCAGCTCGGCGCGGATGCGGGCGCAGAGCAGCTGGTGCTCGGCCTTCCAGCCGAACTCGAGGAGGCGCTGCTCGATGAAGCCCTCGTCGCGCACCTCGCCGGAGAGGATGGATTTGAGAAAGAAAGGCAGCGCCGCCGCCTCGGCCGCGTCGTCGACGACGAAGCCGATCGCGAGCTGGATGTAGCCGGAGACGAACTCGAGGAGGGTCGCCGCGCTCGCGTGCAGCTCGTTGTTCATCTCGAGCACGAGCAGGCGGTACTGGAAGCGGCCCTGCTGGAAGATGTTCGTGTACAGCGCGTGCCGGCCGACGATCTGCAGCGGCACGACGTTGCCCGTCGCCTCGGGGCTGCCGGCCACGCTCCCGCGCGCGCCCGCGCCGCGCGCGGACATCATCATGTAGGGGACGTTGTTTTGGTCGAGGATCGGCTCGAGCTTCGGGTTGCCCGCGTACTCCCCGGAGACGGCGATGACGTTGAAATTGCTGTCCTGCAGGACCAGCGGGTTTTCGAGCACGCGCGTGGCGATGTCGATCATGCCCTGCACGTCGGAGCCCGTGTCGAGCAGGTGGCGCAGGTCGTTGGACCAGAGGTCGTATTTCTCGAAGACGCTCTGGATGTCGTTGTGGAGCCGGGTCAGGGGCGGGGCCTCCTCGGCGATGAACACGGCTTCGAAGCGCCGGATGAAGTCGACGTCGTAGGCGCCGGAGATGACGGCCACCGAGCGGATCTTGCCCTCGCGCGGCGGCTTTTTTTCGGCGGGGGCCTTGTGCGCGGGGCCGCCGCCGTCCTGCGCTGGGGGCGCCGGGGCCGGGGGGGCGTCCTGCTCGATCAGGTAGACGACGCCGTCGTCGTAGGCGCCTACGGGCCCGGCGAACAGCAAGCGCGACAGGTTCAGCTCCCCGTTCACGTTCCCGAAGACCGTGACGGCGACGCCGCGCTCCTGGAGCCCGCGCCGCAGCATGTCACTGCTTATCCGCATCGGCCTGCCCTCCTTTCACCTTTCATCTTTCAGCGCAAGGCGTTTTTCAGCCGCGAGATCATAACGTCGCCGACGACGGCCATGTCCTCGGCCGTGAACGCGTAGCGGAAGCTCTCGTCGAACAGCACCTGCGCCGAACCGGGGAACTCCTCGTCGCCCTGCCACAGCAGGATGGCGAGCCACAGGCTCATGCCGCCGCCCGCCTGGCCGCCCGCGCCTTCTGCGCCGCCGCCCGAGCCGAGGAACTCGACGCGGATGCCGGCGTCGCATTTGAGCTGCGGCCAGGAGGACATGCCGTCCGCGCCGCCTTCCAGCGCCTCGTAGCGCAGCCCGGGGATCTTCTGCGCGGCCCTGGCAAGGTTCCCCGGCTCCCTGGCGAACGTCCCGGCCAGCCGGCCGAGCACGCGCCCCTTGAACTGTGTGCGGTACACGTCACCCCACGGCATCTCCTGGTACGCGAGCATCGTGCCCGAGCCCTTCACGTAGCGCCCTTCCAGTAGGAAGCGCAGCAGCAGGATCTCCTCGTAGGGGGTGTTGAACCGGTTCCGCTCGAACACGGGGTGTGCGATCTCGTAGCATGCGCCCATCAGGCGCAGCGAAAAGACCCCGCGCACCGCGTCCCATTCGGCCCCGGTGCGGGAGGCGACCTCGACCGGGTCGCTCTTGGCGTAGCGCTCCGCGTAGTGCCGGAACGGCGCCTCCGTCAACTGGTTCTTGTCAGCCATATGCCCTCACGCGCCCTCTTCCTCTCCAACAAATGCATGCATCGATTTTTATGATTCTATCTCAAATCCCACCTGGGAACAGTTTACTGTCTGTGTGCGGCAAAAAGCAAGCCGCGATGAACTCGTCCATATAGCCCGGGAAGGCCGACAGCTCGATGTAGGTCATGCCGTCGGCGATGCCCTGGACGCGCGCCGCCGCCTTGCCGCTGGCGAGCATGGCGTAGGCGCCCGCGAGCGAGGTGTTGCCGATGTAGTGGTAGCGCGCGGGGTCGATGGCGGGCAGCATGCCGATGCCGATGGCGTGCGCGACGTCGATGCCGCTGCCGATGCCGCCCGCAAGGTAGACGTCCTCGATCATGTCCGCGTCCATGTCCATCGAGGCCAGCATCGTGCGGATGGCCGAGAAGATCGAGCCCTTGGCGCGGATGAAATTGTCGATGTCCGCGTCGTTGATGTAGATCTCGGCGCCGGAGGCCGAGTCCTCCGGGTGGGCGACGACGTAGCGCGTCAGGCCCCATTCGTCGGTGATGATGCGGTCCGACTTCATGAGGAATTTGCCGTTCGCGCCGATCGCGCCGCAGCGGAAGAGCTCGCAGATCACGTCGATCAGGCCGCTGCCGCAAAGGCCGGCCGGCTTCTGCCCGCCCTGCCCGATGATTTCATAACTGGGCGCCAGCGTCTGCTCGTCGATCGTGAGCGACGTGATCGCGCCGTCCGTGGCGCGCATGCCGCAGCTGATCTCGCCGCCCTCGAAGGCGGGGCCCGCCGAGCAGGCGCAGGCCATGAGGAAGTCGCTCCCGCCGAAGACGAGCTCGCCGTTCGTGCCGAGGTCGATGAAGAGGGACAGCGAGTCCTTTTCCGCGATGCCCGAGGCGAAGACGCCGGCCGTGATGTCGCCGCCGACGTAGGACCCGATGTTCGGTGCGAGCAGCACCTCCGCGTCCGGGTGGATGCCGATCCCCACGTCCGCGCCGCGCAGCGCAGGCAGCGAGAAGAACGCCGGCACGTAGGGCTCGAGGCGCAGGTGGTTGCCGTAGACGCCGAGGAAGAGGTGGGCCATCGTCGTGTTGCCCGCGATCGCCGTGCGGACGATGCGCCCGGGCTCCGCTGCGGCCTCCTCGCACAGCTTCCCCGCCAGGGGCCCGATGCACTCGCGCGTGACCGCCTCGTGCAGCCGCGCAAGGCCGCCGGGCTTCGCGCTCTCGACGAGCCGCCCGATGACGTCGGCGCCGTAGCGGATCTGCGCGTTGCCCGCGGACGCCGCTGCGAGGATCTCGTTTGTCAGAAGGTCGACGAGCACCGCCGACACGGTCGTCGTGCCGATGTCGACGGCAAGGCCGAGCGGCGCGGCCTCCGCCTCGCTGGGCGCCACGTCGAGGATGAGGCCGTCTTTCACCAGCAGGTACGGCGCGAAGCCGCAGTCCCGCAGCACGACGGGCAGCTTGCGCTGCGCCGCCAGCGAGACGCGCACCGCGCCCGGTTCTACGCCGAGCGCGGCCGCTGCCGCGCCCGTCAAACGCTCCCGGTCCGCCTGCGGGTCGTCCAGGGACGGCTCTGACAAGGTGGCCTGCACGACCGCGTAGCCGCCCGCTTCCGCGTACTCCCCTTCCGTCACGCGCGCGCGCATCGCGTCAAACGCCTCCTTCGCCCCCGGCGAGGAGAAGTCCGCGACGCGGATCTGGTTTTGGTACGCAAACGCGGACGCCGGCACGTCCACCACCAGGTCGCTTTTGATCTCGCTCTGGCACGCCAGGCGGTAGCCTTCGTCGTACGCCTCCTTAGGCAGGTGCTTCGACACCTCCCCGGCCACCTCGCCTGCGGCGACCTTCACGCGGCATTTGCCGCAGGTGCCGTTGCCCGCGCAGGGCGCGTCGATCGGCACGCCCGCGCGCCGCGCCACCGCCAGCAGCATCTCGCCCGCCGACGCGGCCTCATGGACCTCCCGGCCATCTTCCAATACAAAACGGATATTCATAGTCTCTCTCATTCCTCCAATCATCCTACAATATGTACTATGTTATCATCTTTCCCCTATGAGCGACAGTGAAAAACTGGTAATTTATTGTCCAGAAATATGAACGAATCCCGGAAAAAACGTTGACACCCCGCCCATTTGCCCCTATAATTCAATTATGGAATACGTATTCCATATTTATTCATCGTATATCTCTTGTGGAGGATTCAGGGGGAACGGACAATGACTGCATCTGCCAACAACCGCGTTTTCAAAATGACGATCACTGCCTTGATGACGGCGCTCGGGCTGCTGCTGCCCTTCTTCACATCGCATGTGTTCGGAGTGCAGGGCACGGTGCTGCTGCCCATGCACCTGCCGGTGCTGCTCTGCGGCCTTCTGTGCGGGCCCTACTGGGGGCTCGTTTGCGGGGTCGCCACGCCGCTGCTCAGCAGCGTGCTCACGGGCATGCCGCCGGCCTACCCGATGCTGCCGATCATGCTGGCGCAGCTCGCGGTCATCGGCCTTGTCGGCGGGCTGCTACACGGCCGCCTCGGCAAGCACCTGTTCCTGTCGATCCCGGCCGCCGTCCTGAGCGGCTGGGCGGCCTACGGCCTGGTCTTTGCGGCGCTGCTGCTCGGATCCGGCGGCCAGCTGAAGGCGCTGTCGGTGACAGGCGCGCTGGCCATGGGCATCCCGGGCCTCGTGCTCCAGTTCACGATCGTGCCGCTCCTGGTGAAGCTGCTCCAGCGGCGCTTCCCGGCCCTGGACGCCCGGCGCCGGGCCGAGGACCCGATGCTGCGCTCCGCGCGCGCCGTCATCAAGAGCGGGCTCGTCAGCTGCATCGTCATCAAGGACGGCGTCATCGCCCACGCGGCGGACGGCAGGGGCGTGGCGCCGCTGCTGGACCTGTACAAGACCAAGCCGGAGCTCGTCCGGGACGCCTTCGTCGTCGACAAGATCATCGGCAAGGCCGGCGCCATGATCGTGGCGGCGGCCGGCGCGAAGGCCGTGTACGCGGAGATCATGAGCTTCTCCGCCCGCGACTACCTCAAGTCCCGCGGCATCCTGGGCATGTCCGGGCGCAGCGTCGACGTGATCTCCGACCGGGACGGCAACGGCATCTGCCCGATCGAAAAGTCCGTCTTCGGGACGGAAGACCCCATCGAGGGCATCGCATGCATCGAGCGGCGCTTCCGGGAGCTGCGCGGCGCCGTCTGAATGCCATGCGCCTGGTGAATAAAAATTTGTGAAAACAAGCTTCTTTCGTGTATACTAACCATTGTCTACAAATGCTTGGGTAAGGAAAAATAGAGATGGCAAAAAATCTGGGGATGGAAAACACATCGCCGTCAGGCGAAGAGATTTCCGCGTCAAAATCCATAGTAAAGGCACTGAGCATCCTCGACCTGTTCGCCGAGAAGGATGAGCTGGGGGTGCTGGAAATCGGCGAGCGCACGGGGCTGCCGGCGAGCACGGTCCAGCGCATCGTCAATTCCCTGGTTTCAAAGCAATACCTCAGCCAAAACACGGCCAACCTGAAATACCGGCTCGGCCTCGCCTTCTTCAAGATCATCAGCCGCTACTCGCAGAAGCAGCAGTGGGTGGACGTGGCCGTCCCAATGCTTGAGCAGCTGGCGGGGACCTACCAGGAAACGGTCAACCTCGGCGTGCTGCGCGGGGAGAGCATCGTCCTGCTCGCGAAGGTGGACTCCCCCTTCATCCTGCGGCCAAACTTCAACATCGGCATCGCCTACGAGGCCGCCAATTCCAGCCTGTGGCGCTGCCTGTGCGCCTATCTGCCGGCCGATGCCGCCGAGTCGCTCATCACGGGCGTCAAGCCCACCACGCCGCGTTCGATCACGGACCCGGCTGGCTTCCGGAAGCTCTTCGAGACGGTGCGGGCGCAGGGCTACGCCATCGAGGACGAGGAGTTCCAGGTCGGCCTGTTCTGCATCGCCGCGCCCATCAAAGACGGCGATGACAATGTCATCGCCGCCATCAGCCTCTCTATTCCGAAGACCCGGCTGGACATCGCGAGGGTCCCCGAGATCATCCAGAGCGTCTGTTCCGCCGCCGAGTCGATCACGACGGCACTGTCATCGAATCCCATGCTTTCATGATTTCCGGGATCACCTTGTAGAGATCCCCGACGATCCCGAAGTCCGCCACCTCGAAGATGGGGGCATCGGGGTCTTTGTTGATCGCCACGATGATGTCCGACCCCTGCATGCCGGCCAGGTGCTGGATCGCGCCCGAGATGCCGCAGGCGAAGTAGATCTTCGGCTTCACCGTCGTGCCCGTCTGCCCGACCTGGTGCGAGTGGTCGATCCACCCGGAGTCCACCGCCGCGCGCGAGGAGCCGACGACCCCGCCGACCTTCTTCGCGAACTCCTCGATGAGCCCGAAGCCCTCCGGCCCGCCGACGCCGCGGCCGCCCGAGCAGATGAGGTCCGCGTCCGTCAGCGACACGAGCTCCTTCGCGCTCTTCACGACCTCCACGACCTGGGTGCGGATGTCCTGCGCCGACAGCGCGGGCGCCACCTTGACGACCTCGCCCGCCGCGCCCGCCTGGCGCTCCCTGCGCGTCATCACGCCCGGCCGCACCGTCGCCATCTGCGGGCGCGTGTACGGCGTCAGGATCGTCGCCATCAGGTTCCCGCCGAACGCCGGGCGCGTCTGCTTCAGCCCGTGGTCCTCCGACGCCGGGTCCAGGTCGCTCGTGTCCTGCGTCGTGTACTTCTGCGCGTAGTCGATGTACGACGACACCTTGATGTCCAGCCTGGTGCAGTCCGCCGTCAGCCCCGTGTTCAGGCGCGCGGCCACCCGCGGCGCCAGGTCGCGCCCGATGTGCGTCGCCCCGAACAGCACGATCTCCGGCTTCCGCTCCCCGATCAGGTCGGTGAACACCTTCGTGTACCCGTCCGTCGTGTACGTCGAGAGCAGCGCGTCCTCCACGACGTACGCGCCGTCCGCCCCGTACTCGAAGCACTCCTGCGCGAGCCCCTCGACCTTGTCGCCGACCAGCACCGCGTACACCTTCGTGTCCGGCCCGATCTCCCGCGCCAGCCTGCGGCCCTCGCCGATCAGCTCCAGGGCCACGTTCATGATCGCGCCCCCGCGCTGCTCCGCGTACACCCACACGTGCTTGTACGCCGACAGGTCGGACGCCGCCGCCGGCGCGTCCGCCTCGTCCGCCTCGATCGCGTCGAACTTGCACGCCGGCACGCACTGCTTGCACACCGTGCACTTCTCGTTGATCACCGCGATCTTGTCCACCATGTCTATGGCGTCGAAGGGGCAGGCCTTCACGCACAGCGTGCACCCCTTGCAGTTTTCCTTGATGATGTTGATTGCCATTTCTCGCTTCCTCCCTCCGTCAGATCACGTGCTTCGTCTTCAGGCCGACGAGGAGCTTGTCCACGACTTCCTTCTCCGTGTCGCCCTCCAGCATCTCGCCCTTGCCCTTCGGCGCCGGCGTGAAGCTGCGGTACACCTTCGTCGGCGACGCGTCCAGGCCCACGGCCTTCTCCGTGTCCACGCCCAGGTCCGCCGCGCCCCACACCGCGATCTCCTTCGCGCACGCGTCGTAGATGCCGCCGACCGTCATGTAGCGCGGCTCGTTCAGCTCCTTGATCGCCGTCAGCATGCACGGCGTCTTCACCTTGATCACCTCGTAGCCGTCCTCCAGCGCACGCTTCACCGTGATGCTCTTCAGGTCGTCCGCGATCTCGAACTCCTGCACGTACGTCACCTGCGGCAGGTCCAGCTTCTCCGCGATCTGCGGGCCGACCTGCGCCGTGTCCCCGTCGATCGCCTGCCGCCCCGCGAAGATCAGGTCGAACGCCCCGATCTTCCCGATCGCCGCCGCCAGCGCGTTGCTCGTCGCCCACGTGTCCGAGCCGCCCAGCGCCCGGTCGGAGGCCAGCACCGCCTCGTCCGCGCCCATCGCCAGGCACTCGATCAGCATGTCCTTCGCCTGCGGCGGGCCCATCGTCACGACCGTGATGTGCGTGTCCGGGTGCTTGTCCTTGATCTTCAGCGCCTCCTCCAGCGCGTTCGCGTCGTCGTGGTTCAGGATGCTCGGCACGCCCTCCCGGATGAGGGTCTTCTTCACCGGGTCGATCTTGATCTCGTTCGTGTCCGGCACCTGCTTCGCGCATACGATTATTTTAAATGCCATTGTCCGCACCTCCCTTTA
>JAISTX010000003.1 GCA_031272365.1 Eubacteriales Family XIII. Incertae Sedis bacterium | reverse complement strand
ATTCCGGGCTTTCCCCCCCCTGTCATGCCGGGCTTGCCCCCCCCTTGTCATTCAGGGCTGGACCCCCCCTGTCAGTCCGGGCTTGCCCCCCCCTTGTCATTCAGGGCTTGACCCGGAATCCATGCTCCAATCCAAGGCGGATGCGCGAGCATCCGCCATCCGCTTCCGGGCGGATTGCCATCCGCCCCTACGGCTTCAGCCGCTTCTCCATGAAGTAGTCGTCCATCACGACGCCACCGCCGATCGGGGACAGGCGCTCGTCCACGACTTCGAACCCTTTGTGGCGGTAGACCTCGATGGCCTGGGTGTTGTTTTTGTTCACGTGCAGATGGACGCAGCCCTTCCCGGCGGCGCGCGCCTGGCTTTCTATCCAGTCAAACAGATCCGTTGACAGCCCCTTGCCGCGCTCGCCCTCCAGCAGGTACAGCTTGCTGAGGAAGAGGTGCGCCTCGCGGATCTCGAAGGCCAGGTAGCCGATCGCCGCCGCCGCATCCGCACCCGCCGCCGCATCCGCACCGCCCGGTCGGCGGATCAGGAAATACTGCGTGCCGCCCGCGATCTCTTCCTCTATATCCTCCCGGGAATGATAGTGCCGCAGCATGGCCTCCGTCTGCCCCCACCCGATGATCGGCGGGAAGACCTCGCGCCAGATCGCGTGCGCGAGCGCGACGAGCGCGTCGATGCCTGTTGTTGTCTCCACGGGTACGATTGTCTTCATGTCTTCTATTATACAATTTTTGCCTCGTGGTCAAAATTCTCTGAAATGCGTGGATTCGCGCAGGGCATGCCCGGTTTTTTCCCCGCCGACATGCAAAAAAAGTGGTCAACCCCCGCCTGTTTTTTTCCGCCGGGGTGGTGCACAATATTCTTGTAAAAGTATAAATCGGACTGTGGGGGCCATACTTTGTATTGGGATTTGACGGACAGATTGCTTCTTTCGGATATTGTGCCGGCCGGCGAAAGCCCTCCGGCGCGGAAGCAACGGCCACGGCGGCGCGCGACGGCGGCGCCGGCTTTGCGGGCGGGGGCGCCAGATGCGGCATCCTGCCCGCGGGCATAGGCAACGGGGGACTGCCCGCGCTGCGGGACAGGCAAAAGAGTTATTTCAAAAGGGGGATATGCAATAATGTTTAAGCTGAACATGAAGAAAGTGGTCATCGCGCTGGCAGTGGTGCTGGTCGCCGGTTTGGCCGTGCCCATGCTGACGCTTGCGGAGGAAGGCGCCGCTGCGCCTGCCGCGCCGCCTGCCGAGGCAGCCCAGGAGGCACCGCCCGAAAGCGGTGGCGCAGAGGCCCCGCCGGCGGAGGGGGGCACGGAAACACCCCCGGCGGAAGGCGGCCAGGAAACGGCCCCGGGGGCCGAAGGCGGCGGGTCGCAGGACGCCGCGCAGGAAGGCGGCAGCGGGCAGACGGGTACGCCGGCGGAGGCGGGCGGCTCGGAGGCCGCGCCTTCCGACAGCGCCGCCACAGGCGCAGCGGGCGAAGGGGACGCGGCTGCATCCACGGCCGAAACCGACCCGTCCTCCCAGAGCGGCGACGCGGCCGCAGCGGCCCAGGCTTCGGCACAGCCGGCTGCCGCACAGCAGGAGGAGGTCGAGGCAGAGGGAAGCGACATCGAGCCTTTGTCAGACACATGGTATGATCCCGTGACCGTAAACAAGGGAAGGACAACCTTCTCCTCCGTGAATATCGGGTACGGCACGCAATCGGCTGTCGAGCTTTGGAGCGCCGCCGGCGCGCGCGGTGAGAAGCCGCAGGGCGACGGGTCGGCGATGAGCTATACCTACGATACCATCAAGGCATCGATCACGGGAGCGACAAACGCCTTTGAAATCGTCACGGCACCCGCCAGCTCGGTCGGGGAGTCCGGCAATACCTCCTGCACCGTGCGCGTGAAGACCGGCTTGGCCGCCGGCACATACGACGCCACGCTCGTTGTCACCTACAATGAAGTTTTTACGTTTTACTTGCTCGGGCAGTCCTCCAGCGGGCATACGCCCACGACCGTAAACTATCCCCTGCGCGTCACCGTCAACAAACTCGGCCAGTCGGCACTCAGCATATCCAACAACCTGCCGACCGCCTATGGCTCGACCGCCACCGTGTCCGTCTCGGGCGGCGACGGCTCGGCTGCGAGGACGCTGCAGAGCACCAACACCGCCGTCGCGACGGTGTCCGGCGGGACGGTGTCCGGCTCCGTCACCAATTTCACCGTGACGATCGCCAAGGGCACCGGCTCCTACACGCTGAAGGCCAACAGGGCGGGCGACAGCACCTACCTCGCCGCCACCGAAGTGACGCGCTCGGCCACGGCGGCGAAGATCAACCAGCCCGACGCGTTGACGCTCAGCGGCAGCTTGCCGACCGAGTACAATTCCAGCAGCGAGGTCACCGTCTCGGGCGGCAACGGCGAAGGCTCCTACACGCTGGCCAGCTCGGATACCAAAGTGGCCAAGGTCGAGTCCGTAGGCACAGGCAAATGGAAGGTGACCGTCACGGGCGCGAACGGCACGTACACCCTCACCTACGGGCGCAACGGCGATGACAACTACAACGCCAAGTCGGCTGTGACGGGCACCACCACGACCGTCCAGACGGAGCCGTCGATCTCCACCTTCCCGTCGACCCCGCCCGTGACCTATGGCACGAAGCTCTCGGCCATGCCGCTCACCGGCAAAGCGACCGACCCCAACACGTCGGCGGAGGTGGCCGGCAGCTTCAAATGGGTCGCCCCGGAGACGGTCCCCACGTACGTCAACACAGGCTACGCGGTCAAATTCGTCCCGACGGACACGGGCTACAAACAGCTCGACCTGACGGTGAAACCCACCATCTACCAAGCCGTGCCGAGGCTGGGCACGGCGCCCACGGTGTCGGACATCACGTACGGGCAGGCGCTCTCCGCCTCCACGTTCACGGCCGGCAGCGGGCAGGCGCTCAACCCCGTCGACTCCAGCATGACCGTCACGGGGACCTTCTCCTGGCAGAACGGCAACACGGTGCTCCCCGTCACGGGCCCCAACCAGGACGGCGGCCTCGGGCGGCAGCCGGTCCTGTTCACCACCACCGACCCCAACTACGTGGAAGAGACGGTCATCGTCTACGTGCGCCCGAAGGTCAACAAGGCTGACATCGTGGTCGAGGCCTGGCCCACCACGTCCGGGAGCTACACCTACGGCGTGCAGCTCAGCGGCATCAACCTGGACGGCGGCGCGGTCAAATCCGCGCTGGACGCCACGCTGGGCGTGGCCCCGACGGGGACGTTCTACTGGAAGGTGCCCGCCACCTACCCGACGGTGGCCAACAGCGGCCCGGGCAGCACCGGCTACGTCGTGGCCTTCCAGATCGACGACGCGACCAAGGCCAACTACAACGCGATGACGCAGACGAAGCTGGTCACCCTGCCGAAGATCACGCCCCGGCAGCTCATCGGCACATGGAAGGCCGACGACAAGATCTACAACGGGCAGACCAAGGCCACGGTCAGCTTCACCCCGCAGCCGAGCGGCAGCGGCAGCCTCGTCCCCGGCGACGCGGCGGAAGACGTGCTGGGCGCCATCACCGCCAATTTCGCCATCTATGGCGGCGGGCAATACATCCCCGACGCGAACGCGGAGGAGGACAAGGACGTCATCATCACGAATATGAAGCTGCTGGGCGCGGTGCCCAACTACTCCCTGCCAGCCGACCTGGCGGCCTACGTCAACGACCCGGTGGCCAACCCGCCGGCGCTGACGAAGGCCACGATCTCGAAGGCCGACGGCGGCCCGTCCGGGACGGTCCTGGTCAAGGCGGCCGCGGACCGGCCGGCCAAGCTCTACACGAAGAGCCTGAACGATTTCATCCCGAACGCGGCGGGCTCGCCGGGCCAGGTCTCCTACCGCGTGGGGGCCAAGACGGACCCCGACGCGATCATGGAGGACCCCTCGATGAACGCCGGCCTTTCGGTGCCGGGCCTGGACCCCGGGTTCGTCAACAGCAACGGCACGCTCAAGATGCCGGTCAACGAGGTCGCCTGGAGCGGCCCGCATTCGGACGCGACCTTCCGCGTGACCGTGCGCAGCCAAAACTACACCGACGTGCAGGTGGACGTCACGGTGCATATGTACCCGCTGATCGAGGCGCACCTGTGGATCGCCCAGGCGCCGGACAAGATCTATGACGGCATCCCCTACGGGCAGGCGCTCGCGGATTCTACCATAACAGTGCCGGACGGCTACGACGGCGCCGCCGACGTCTCCACCGGCACGGTGCCGCAGAGCAGCATCGAGTACTGGTACGAGGGCTTCGGCGAGCCGGCCGAAGGCGGCACGGACTACGGCCCCAGCACCACGCCGCCGACGGGCGCCGGGGAATACAAGGTCTGGGCCGTGGCCACGGGCGACTACACCGGCCAGTCGGTCGAGGACTATTTCATTATTCGAAAGCGCACCATCACGGTCAGCGCGCCCAGCGTCGAGGTGGCCTTGAACGCGCCGCTGCCGCTGCCGACGCTGAACGCGGACCCGTACAAGGTGACCTATTCCAATATCGCGGCCGCCGACAAGGGGAAGACCCTGCTGGCCACCGAGGCTGTGGCCGCCTATGGCCCCTACGACCTGTCGCAGGCGGATTGGTACAAGATCGGCTTCGACGAATTCGGCGGGACGTCGGCCGAGCTGACGCAAGAGTGGGCGGCAAACTACGTGCTGCAGCACATGAACGGCGTGCTGACCGTCGGGGACCCCTCAGACGACGGCGCGGACAAGATCCCGCTGCAGTTCACGGCGGTCCAGGTCAACGGCAAGAACGGGCTGACCACGACCACCGCCATCCGGCTGGACTTCCTCCTGGACGGGGACGCGCCGGAGGGGGCGTCGCTGGATCTCCTGGAGCTGGAGCCGGACTCGATCATTCTCAGCGGCGACGGCGTCGTCAAAGGCGCCGGGCTGTACGAGGTGGAAGGCACGGCCGGCGGCGGGATGTGGCGCTGCTCGGTGACCGGCAGCTTCGAGAACCCCACGCTCGCCAAGGTGAATGTCAATCTGCCGAAAACTTCGCCCTACAAGGTCGTGAGCAAGAACGTCGAGGTGGAGCTCTACCGCGACGCCAAGCCGCCGCATGCGACGGTGTCCTACAAGAGCAGGCCCTTCCTCGATTTCCTGAACACGCTGACCTTCGGGCTCTTCTTCCAGGACTCGACGCTCGTGACGATCAAGGCGACCGACGAGGGCAGCGACGTGGAGGTCGACTACTGCCTCGTGCCGGGCGCGCCGGAAGCGAGTGAGCCCGGGGCGGGCTGGACGCGCTACGTGTCGCCCTTCTCCGTCAACGGCGACTCCAAGTTTTCGCTTTGGGTGCGCGCGACGGACGCCGAGGGCAACCGCCAGGTGTACAAGGACGGCGTGGTGATCTACACCGACGTGTCCACCCACAGCGCCTCGGCCTCGTCCGAGCGCTTCGTGGACGCGGATGCGCCGACAACGCGGATCGCGATGAACGGCAACAAAGTGGCGCGCCTCGTCAATCTGACGGGCGGCAGCGAGGAAGTGCTGCCGGCGTCCGCCTGGTCCGCGGTCTACAATGTGGACGCGGGCGACTATATCGATCTGAAGGGCGTCTGGCTGCGCACGCTCCCGCAGGGCAGGTACACGCTGCGCGCGGAGTACGCCCCGCAGGGCGAGGCCTACGTGGCCGACCTGCGCGGCGACGGCGACGCCGACATCAACGAGGCGCCCAGCACCACCCTCATCGCGCTCACCATCCGGGCGCTGGACCAGGGCCAGCTGGACTTCATCGGCCTGTCCGAGAGCCGCACCTTCACCTACGGCGTCGACACGGGCTTCACCGTGCGCGCGACCGGCGGCAGCGGCACCGGCAGCGTGCGCTATGAGATCATAGACGAGTCCGACCCCGGCAACATCGCGGAGATCAACCCGGTCACGGGCGTCGTGAAGCTGCTCAAGCCCGGCACCTTTAGGATCCAGGCCACGAAGGCCGCGGATTCGGACTACGCCGAGGCCACGGCCGAGACGGACGTGATCACCTTTGAGCGGGCCACCCCAGCGGTGGCGGTCGCGGCCGCCGGCGACAAAACCCAGCTCACCCTTTCCGCCGCCGTGACGGGGGTGGAAGGCAACACGCCGCTGGGCACCATCGACTTCCTGTACTACCCGAGCAGCGGGACGGCGGCGGACGCGAAGTCCATCGCCACCGGGCTCGAGCTGAGCCGCAGCGGCAAGATCTCCTACAGCTGCAGCCTCGCGGCCAAGGGCCTGAGCCCGAGCACGGAGTACATCTTCCTCGCCGACTACACCCCGGCCCCGGCGTCCGCCGGGCTCAACAACCCCGCCTTCGCCGATCTGGGCACTGACGTCTGGTACCAGCCGTCCCAGGGCGAGTCCTCGCCCTACCAGGCGGGCAAGAAGGACCAGGCTCCCCTGATCTTCGTCGGCCCGCTCCTGAACGACTTGGACGCGGAAGCCACGGCCACCGCGCTCATCTACGGCGGCGGCATCCTGGACTCCTCCGCCACGGCCAAACTGCACGTCGAGGGCGGATCCACCGGCGGCGAGGTGACCTGGTGGCTGGTCTCAGGGCCGGAATACGTGACCGTGACCCCGGAAGGGATGATGGCCCTGGGCGCGCCCGGCAGCGCCATCGTGCACGCGACCATGGCCGGCAACGACGAGTACAACGCGGTCAGCGGCACCTTTATTGTCACCATCGGGAAGGCCGTGCCGCTGGTCACCGACCCGGCCGGCTCGCCCGTGACCTACGGGCAAAGGCTCGAGCACTCGACCCCGTCCGGCCTGGTCACCGGCGTCGACGGCGAGGAGCTGAACGGCGAATGGCACTGGCAGCGGGCGACGGTGTTCCCGGACATCGACGACGGCGAGCCGTCCATCCCGCTCACCTACGAGGCCATCTTCCTGCCGACGCTGTCGGACGCCTACACCTCGGTCGACGCCGACATGCCGGTGCCGGTGAACCCGGCCACGCCGATCGTCAACAAGAACCCCGCCGCCAGCGCGATCAAGCCGGGCGAGAAGCTGGGCGACGCGGTCTTCGTCGACCAGGGCCAGGTGACCTTCCTGCTCGGGTCCGTCTTCGTGACGGTGCCCGGCAGCTGGGGCTGGGATCCGGGGGACGACTTCACCACGCCGTACAACGTGGAAGGCCCTCAGACGGCGGCGGCATTGTTTACCCCGTCCGACCCCCTGCGCTTCACGACGGCGAATGGCACTGGCAGCTTCGAGGTCAGCTCGAAGAAGCCGCTTGTGCTGGAGCCGCCCACCGTGCACTACCTGCGCGGCGCGGGGCGGGATCCGTCCGCGCCCAACCCGACCGAGATTTCCTACGGCAAGTACTTCATCACCTACCTCGAGCTGGAGGGCGGGGGCGTCGCGCTGGCTGACGACGTAGACACCCCCATCCCCGGCAAGTGGAGCTTCACCAACGACGAGCGCCGCGCCGACCAGGTGGGCACCATCTCGGGCGTGCCGGTGGTCTTCACACCGGACGACCCGCAGATCCCGGCGGCCTACGCGACGGTGGACGTGAAGGTGTGCTCCGCCCTGCTGCGGCTGGAGGACATGCCGCCGCCGCAGGACATCGTCTTCGGGCAGACGCTGGATGAGATGGAGGCGCAGACGGGCTTCCTCTCCATGGACGGCTGGGTCTTCACCGGCGCGTTCGGCGAGAGCGTCGTGGGTGACATCGGCTGGTTCGACGGGGACGTCATGCCGGAGGACGAGGACGCCCTGGAGCTCGGCGTCGAGGCCATCTTCCACCCCTACGCCGGCACGAGCCTGGCCGACAACTGGCTGGCCCGCTACGAGCCCATGGCCTTCGGCCTGGACCTGCACGTCACGCCGAGCCGCTGGGATGAGATGGTCGCCAAGCAGGCCGAGCTCGAGTACTGGATCTACTACATCACCGTGGGCGCGACCAGCCTGGGCGGCCACGAGGAGAACTACGACGCCAAGGCGGTCGACGCGGCCGACGCCGTGCTGGCGGCCTCGGAGCAGCTGACGAACGCGCCGCGGTTTGCCACCGAGCGCCAGACCAACGAGATGCTGGAGGCCCTGATCAAGGCCCTGGAGTCGCTGAAGCACGACCACCCGCTGCTCTCCATGGACACCGGCAGCGGCCCCAAGGACACCGTCATCGCCAAGGGCACGGAGGTCTCGATCCGCATCAAGGGCAATATCTACGACGTGACGCAGGTGACGATCGACGGCATCGACATCTACGAGCACGCCAGCGGCAGCAACGCCACCGACAGCGCCGACCTGTTCGAGCAAAACCAGGACATCGGCCACCTCAGCAAGGGCAGCGCCATCGTGACGTTCGACGCGGGTTTCATCGACACGCTGGCCGAGGGCCCGCACGCGGTCCGGATCGAGTTTGAGGACTTCTACCGGACCGGCGTGGGCGAGGGCGTGTTCAAGGTGGATTGGCCGGAGATCCCGTCCGATGACGGCGAAGACGGAGGCGGCGGCGGCGGAGGCGGCGGCGGCGGCGCGGACGCGCAGGGCCGGTACCGCACCGGCGACGACGCCTACCCGGGCCTGTGGGCGGTGGCGGCCATCCTCGCGGCCCTGAGCCTCCTGCTGCTCCTGTGGCGCCGCCGCGTGGCGTAAGCCAAAAGCGCACCACGAAAAAACCCCCGCGCCCGGAAAGGGGTGCGGGGGTTTCGCTGTTCGGCCGTCTGCGCCGCGAGCGCTATGCGCTCAATAGTTTTCCGCTGCGATCTCGAAGTACGCCTGCGGGTGCTTGCAGGCCGGGCACTCCGCCACGGCCTTCGCCCCCGTGTACGTGAAGCCGCAGTTGCCGCAGCGCCAGAGCACCGGCTCGGAGCGCTCGAACACCTTGCCCGTGTCGATGTTGTCCTTCAGCTTCAGGTAGCGCTCCTCGTGCTCCTTCTCGACCTTGCCGACGTTTTCGAACTGCAGCGCGATGTCGTCGAAGCCCTCTTCCTTCGCCTCCTTCGCCATGCGCGCGTACATCTCGGTCCACTCGAAATGCTCGCCCGCCGCCGCGTCCGCGAGGTTCTCGCTCGTCGTGCCGATGCCGTGGAAGCGCTTGAACCACAGCTCCGCGTGCTCCTTCTCGTTGCCCGCCGTCTCGGCGAAAATGTTCGAAATCTGCCGGAACCCGTCCTTCGCCGCCTGCGACGAATAGAACGTGTACTTGTTGCGCGCCTGCGACTCGCCGGCGAAGGCTTCCATCAGGTTCGCCTCCGTCCTCGTGCCCTTCAGTTTCGGATCCGTTGCCATAATACTTACCTCCGTGTCCTTTCACCCCTCACGGGTTTCCAATGTGTTGCGTAAGAATAGAATAACAAAGTTTCGCCTTCATTGAAATAACAATTTCAAGACATGCCGCTATGATATACTATCCTTGACGAAGCAGAAAGGAGCCCTGATGAGCAAAATCACGATGAAGACACCCCTCGTCGAGCTTGACGGCGACGAGATGACCCGCGTCCTCTGGGCGTGGATCAAGGAGTACCTCCTGCTCCCGTTCGTGGACCTGAAGACCGAGTACTACGACCTCGGCCTCGAGGAGCGCGAGCGGACGCGCGACCAGGTCACGGTCGACGCGGCGGAGGCCATCAAGCGGCACGGCGTCGGCGTCAAATGCGCGACGATCACGCCGAACGACGAGCGCGTCACCGAGTACGGCCTCACGGAGATGTACAAGAGCCCGAACGGCACGATCCGCGCCATGCTGGACGGCACGGTCTTCCGCGCCCCGATCCCCGCGAAGGGCATCACCCCCTTCATCCCGACGTGGAAGAAGCCGATCACGATCGCGCGCCACGCCTACGGGGACATCTACAAAAACACCGAGGCGCGCGCGGCGAGGGGGGCGAAGGCGGAGCTGCTGCTGACGAAGCCGGACGGCACGGAGGAACGCCTGCCAATCATTTCGTTTGACACTTCCGGCGGCGTCGTGCAGGGCATCCACAACACGGACGAGAGCATCACGTCCTTTGCGCGCGCCTGCTTCACTTACGCGCTCGACACGAAGCAGGACCTGTGGTTCGGCGCGAAAGACACGATCAGCAAGACCTACGACCGCCGCTTCCACGACATCTTCGAGCTCGTCTACGAGAAGGAGTTCCAGGTCCGGTTCAAGGAGGCGGGCATCGCGTACTTCTACTCGCTCATCGACGACATCATCGCGCGCGTCATACGCTCCGAGGGCGGCTTCATCTGGGCGTGCAAAAACTACGACGGCGACGTCATGAGCGACATGACCGCGACGGCCTACGGCTCGCTCGCGATGATGACGAGCGTGCTCGTCTCGCCGCACGGGTGGACGGAGTACGAGGCGGCGCACGGCACCGTGCAGCGCCACTACTACAAACACCTGAAGGGCGAGCCGACCTCGACCAACTCCGTCGCGACGATCTTCGCCTGGTCGGGCGCGCTGCGCAAACGCGCGGAACTGGACGGGCTGCCGAAGCTCGCCGCCTTCGCCCAGGCGCTGGAGCTCGCGACGCTGAAGACGATCGAGGACGGCCTCATGACGGGCGACCTCTACTCGATCTCGACGCTGGCAAACAAGCAGCAGGTCGACTCGGAGACGTTCCTCCTCGAGGCGGCGCAGAGGCTGGCAAGGATCGGTTATTGAAATTGTTATCAAAGAAAACTGGCTTTTTCAGGTCTGTTTTAGCAAGGAACGGTAGGATGGGGGCATGAAGATTCTAATCGTAGAAGATGAAAAGCGGTTTGCGGAGGCGCTCGCACAGGTCCTGAGGCGGAACAATCTCGACGTGGACCTGTCGTTCGACGGCATCGAGGGGTACGACAACGCGCTGACCGGCATCTACGATGTGATCCTTCTCGACATCCTCCTACCCGGCAAAGATGGTCTGTCCGTCCTGAGAGAGCTGCGAGCAAAACAAATCCCCACCCCTATCATATTGCTCACCGCGCTCGGTGAAGTCGAGGACCGTGTCCGCGGCCTCGACCTCGGGGCGGACGACTATCTGCCGAAACCGTTCAAGACCGAGGAGCTCATCGCGCGCATCAAGGCGGTCACGCGGCGGCGCGGCGCGTTCCACGCGGAGGGGGTGCTCGCTTTCGGGGACATCGAGCTCAACCCGCTCGCCTTCTCGCTGCAGTGCGGGGGCAAGTCGTTCACGCTGACCCAGAAGGAGTCGAACCTGCTCGAATACCTCCTGCAAAACACAAACATCCGGCTCTCGTCGGACGCCATCATCGAAAAGGTGTGGGGCTACGACAGCGACGCCGAGGACGGGAACGTGCAGGCGTATATGTCTTTTCTGCGCAAGAAGCTCGCGGCGCTCGGGAGCCGGGTGAAGATCGGCAATCTGCGCGGCGCCGGCTACATGCTCGAATACGATGCTGAAGAAACTAAGGAATAAGCTGCTCCTTGTCAATCTCGTCGCATTGACAATCGTGATCACGGCGGCATTCTCCGTGATCTACCTGACCACCTACACGCGCGTGCAGGCGGACATCGACGGGCGCCTGCGGGCGATCCCGCCCGGCGTCATGGAGAACCTCCTGCTCTCCGAGCGGGAGGCGGCGGTGGGGTCCGGCGAAAGGCCCGCCGGCGGCCAGGACAGCGTGGTCGTGGACATGAACGGCCGGCAGTTTGTGATCAGCGGCGAGCCGAGCATCCCCGTGGACTACGCGAAGTCCTTCGTCGCCAACATCTACGAGGACGGCCAGGTGGCGGTCTTCTCCCGCCTGAACATGGAGCAGAGCGAATACGAGGACGCCCTGCTCGCCACGACCGTGAAGGGGGAAGGCACCGGGGAGGTCCGCCTGAGCGGCCGCGTGTGGAAATACAGCATCACGTCCGGGAGCGGCCGCGGCCCGGAGACCTACGACCAGAGCATCGTCTTCCTCGACGTGGACGAGCAGACCCAGGAGCTACGCAGCCTCGCCGTGAGCCTGTTCGTGATCGGCGCGTGCGCGATCGCGGCGGTGTTCTTCGTGGGGTTCCTGCTCGCGAACCGGGCGATCGCGCCCGTCGAGCAGGGCATCGCCCGGCAGCGCCGCTTCGTGGCGGACGCCTCGCACGAGCTCAAGACGCCGCTCGCCGTCATCGCGATGAACGCGGAGGCGGCCAGGTGCTCGGACGAGCCCGGCGAGTGGATCGGCAACATCGAGGCCGAGACCGGGCGCATGGGGCGGCTCATCGAGAGCCTCATGAACCTCGCGCGCTCCGAGGACGCGAAGATCGAGCGCAAGGGCTTCGACCTCGTCCGCGCCGCGGAAGAGGAGGCGGAGCGCGTGGAGACGGTCCTGTTCGAGAAGGGCATCGCCTTCGAGGTGGACAAGCCGTCCGGCCAGATCGGCATCCACTCGGACCGGGCGGAGCTCATGCAGGCGCTGTCCGTCCTGTTGGACAACGCCGTGAAGTACACGAGCCCGGGCGGCCGCGTCACGGTGCGGATCGCGAAGGCCGACGACGGCAAGCAGGCCTTCGTCAGCGTCTCGAACACCGGCGACTTCATCGCGCCGCCGGACATGGCGCACATCTTCGAGCGCTTCTACCGCGCCGACAAATCGCGCAACAGCGGCACGGGCGGGCACGGCATCGGGCTCTCCATCGCGAAGACGATCATGGACCGGCTCGGCGGCGGCATCGAGGCGGCCTCCGACCCGACCCCGGACGGCCGGGCCGTCAACACCTTCAAGCTCTACGTCCCGGTGCTATAGGTTCGTCCGGCGGATCCGGGCGCCCACGTCCAGCGCGGCGACGACGACGAGGAGGATGCCGATGATGATGTTTTGTATGGATACAATAACAGTCGTGCGCGTCAGGCCGTTTTGCAGGACGACCCAGATGACGGAACCGACCGCTGTGCCGACGAGGAGCCCCCTGCCGCCGAGCGTCGAGATGCCGCCGATGACGGCCACGCCCACGGCGTAGACCTCGTATAGGTTGCCCTCGCCCATCGCGCCGTAGCCCGCCTGCGCGACGAGGATCAGGCCGGCGAGGCCCGCGGTGAAGGCACTGAGCATATAGGCCTTGTCGACGGTGGCGCCGACGTTGACGCCGGAGAGGCGCGAGGCCTCGAGGTTGTTGCCGATCGCGTACATATGCCGCCCCGTGCGCGTCTTCGAGAGCAGGAAGAAGGTGGCGCCCCACACAAGGAGCGCGATCCAGACCACGTTGTAGATGCGCAGCGTGTCCCCATGGTAGAAGAGCTGCCGGAACCCGTAGGACCCCGCGCCGATATAGCCCGTGTCGTGGTTTCCGTTCGCGACCTGCGCGATGCCGCGGCAGATCATCATCGTGCTGAGCGTGGCGATGTAGGGCGGGATCTTGACCCGCGCGACGAGCTCGCCGTTGAAAAGGCCGAAGGCGATGCAGAGCAGGAGCGCGATGGCCGAGGCGGCCAGCGGGTGGAAGCCTTTTGTCAGCAGCGTCGCGGACGTCATGCAGCTCATCCCGACGACGGACCCGATGGATAGGTCGATGTTGCCCGTCACGAGGACGACGCTCTGCCCGATGCTGATGAGCAGGATCGGCGCGGCGCTCCGGAGCATGTTGTTGACATTGAAGGGCTGTCCGAAATAGGGGTCCAAAGAGGAGAAGACGAGGAACATCGCGGCGAGCAGGGCCAGCGAAACCAGCAGCCAGCGCACCCCGCCGATCGAAAACGCCCTCTTGACCGGGTTCATGCGCCCACCCCCCTCAGGCTGCCCGCGCCTTCGGAACCGCCGAGGTCGTTGATGTCGAGGATGCGGTCGGCGATCGCGGAGCTGTCCGAGACGCTGCTGTCCAGGATGAGCAGCGCGGCGCCCGTGTCCCGGATCATCCGCACGAGGGAGAGGATGTGCATCTTGAGCCGGATGTCCGTGTTCAGGAAGGGGCGGACGAGCACGAGCAGGCGCGGCCGGTACAGGTGCTCGCGCAGATAGACGAGGCTGTAAAGCGATTCGTCTGACAGGCGCAGTGGCGGCAGCAGGTCGATGTCGCCTCCGACCAGAGCGGCGTACTCCTCGCGCACGAGCCTACGGAAGGCGCCTTTCCGCCACAGCGACGGGAGGCGGTCCGCCGCCCGGAAGCAGAGGTTTTCGAGATAGCTCATGTCCTCGAAGACCATCTCGCGCATCGGTGTCCCGCGGATGATGCTGACGCGCGCCCGCGCGCCGGTCCAGCGGAACAGCGGCGCCCCGCCGACGAGGATGCGCCCGGACGCGGGTTTCTCCATCCCGCTGAGCAGGCGCACGATCTTTTCGATGGCCGAATCGCTCCGGTCCCACAGCAGGACGCCCTCGCCCTCTGCCACGGAGAAGCTCATGTCCCGGAGGCTCCCGGCGCAGACGCCGGAAAACTCGAGCGCGGCGCCCGCGTGCCCGCCGGGCGAAGCGAAGGGCGCCTGGTCCGGCTTGAAATAGTATTTCCCGAAGTCCCGCTCGCCGAACGCCTCCTTGCGGACGGCGCTCATGACCCGCCCACGCTCCGCGACGGCGATGCGGTCGCAGACGTCGAGCAGCTCGGCCGTGTCCCCGCTTATGTATAAGAAGGAAATGCCGCTGTCCGCAAAGCGCCGCACGTGCTGCCGGAGCTTGATCTGCTCCGCGCTGCCGGGGCTGAACCCCGTGTCCTTCACGATGATGAGGCGGCTGCCCTGGGCGACGGCCTTCAGCATCTGGACGATGAGGCGGTCGACGAAAGGCAGGTCGCGCGCGGGCATGCCCCCGTCGACCGTGGCGCCGAACTCCGCCGCGAACCGCCCGAACTGCGCGCGCAGCAGCGACGCGTCGATGATGTATTTCCGGAAGCCGCGCCGCATGACGAAGACGTTCTCCGCGACGGTCATCTCGTCGATCAAGAGCTCGTCGCGGCTGACGAGCGACACGCCCGCGCCCGCGCTCTCGCCGGGCAGCCGGTAGCTGTTGACGACCGCCCCCCGCAGCCGCACGGAGCCGTAGTCGATCGGCGTGTTCCGCAGCAGCAGGCGGATCAGGTCCTCCTTGCCGTGGTTGTCCGTGAAAAACAGCCCGAGCACCTCCCCCTCGAAGACGTGGAGGTCGAAATGGTCGAGGAGGTTGACGCCGCCCCGGCGCTGGATCACGTTGTTCATGCGCAGCGCCTCCCTATGCATGGGGCGCCTCGTCGTACCGGGTCAGGTAGGGCAGCGTGACCTCCACGTCCGTGCCCGTGCCGATCTCGCTCATGATGTGGATGCCATAGTCCTCGCCGAACAGGAGCTTGATGCGGCTGTTGACGTTGGAGAGCGCGATGCCGCCCTGCTTCGTGCCGCTAGAGTAGCGCTCGTACAGGTTGGTCATCCGGTCGTTGAGCTCCCAGAGCTTCTCCGGCTCCATCCCGACGCCGTTGTCGGAGACGGTGAGGATGAGCCTCTCCCCGGTGAACTCGATGCGGATCACGATCTTCCCGGTCCCCGGCGCGCCCTCGATGCCATGGATGATCGCGTTCTCGACGATCGGCTGCAGGATGAGCTTGGGGACCTTCGCGTCCAGCAGCTTCGCGCGGTCTTCCTCGTCCTCGAAATCGACGTCCATCGCCAGCCGGTCGCCGAACCGGTACTGCTGGATGGTGAAGTAGTTGTTGACGTTGCGCAGCTCGTCCTCCAGCGTCACGAGGCTCTCGAGGTTGGAGATCGTGTAGCGGAAGAAATGCGACAGCGTCTCGGTCATCTTGGCGATGCTCTCGTTGCCGCCCGCGAGCGCCTCGCCGCGGATGCCCTCCAAGGTGTTGTAGAGGAAATGCGGGTTGATCTGGTTTTGCATGGCGAGGTACTGCGCCTGCCTCTTCGTGAGGTTGATGGCCTCGTCGGAGGAGAGCACCTCCCCAAACTTCTCCACGACGCTCTCCGTGCCCGGGCTGATCTGCCACGGGAGGCTGCGGATGCCCTCGAAGGTAAGGCCCTTCGACAGCAGCGAGAGCATGCGCTCCGTCTCGCGGTGCGGCATCCAGAGGAAGCGGTAGGCCCAGCCGAGCAGGAAGGCGTAGGCGCACAGCAGCGCGATCCCGGCCGCGTAGGCGACGCCGCTCCGCGCGATCATGACCCAGCACAGCGTGACGGCCGCCGCGAGCGCGGCGAAGCAGCAGATGAAGAAGATCCAGAAGCGGCGGGACAGGTAGTCGATGCGGCGGCGCTTTTCCATGGCGGTCTCAGCCCCAGGAATAGAGCTTGCGGTATTCGCTCGGCTTGACGCCGGTCGCGCCCTTGAAGAGGGACGAGAAATGCTTCATGTCCGCGTAGCCGACGAATTTGCATATGTTCGACACGGACTCCTTCGTCTCGCGCAGCAGCCGCTTCGCCTCGTTCATCCGCACGTCCGTCAGGTACTCGCTGAAGGTCTGGCCGGTCTCCTTCTTGAACAGCGTAGAGAAATACGAGGCGTTGAACCCCTCGCTCTCGGCGATGTCGGCAATGGAGATGGACTCGCCGAAATGCTCCTGGATGTACCGCTTCGCGTGCGTGATGGGGCGCGCCAGCTGCTCGCCGTGCTGCTTCTGGATTTCCGTGAACGCGTTTGCGACGGTGCCCCTGAGGTAGCGCAGGACCTCCGTGGCCGACGCGAGGATGTCCACGTTGCGGATGAAGGCGTCGCGCGTCTTCTCGCCGCCCGGGAAGGTGGCGTCGTAGCGCTGCTCCAGCATGCTCCAGTCGTCGTAGACGCTCTTCGCGAAATGGAGGATGTCCCGCCCCGTGATGCCCTCGACGGCGAGGATCTTCGCGCCCGCCTCCTGGATCGCCGCATCGGCGATGGCCGGGTCCATGACGTCCATGGCCTTCTCCAGCGCCTTGCCTACCGCGCGGACGAGGGGCGCGCAGCCCTCCCAGCTCCCGCGCTGGGGCATGTTCTCGTAGAACGCGCCGGTGCCGAGCAGCAGCCGCTCGTACAGCATCGACTCCGCGCTGATCCACGACTCGACGAGCCCGGCGAGGCTCTCCACGGCGTCCCCCACCACCATCGTGAAGGAGGCGGAGGGGAAGTAGTGGTTGTGCACGCGCAGGTCGTCGAAGATGTTTTTGAGCGCGCTGCGGACCTCCTGCTTGCGCTCCGGGCTGTACGCAAGGATGAAGTTTGCCCCGGAATAGATGAAGGCTACCTCGAGGTCGCTCGTGAGCGGCGCGAGCGCGGCGTGGAAGGAGTCGCGGATCTTTTCGGAAAAGACCGCGAGGCTCTCCGAATAAATTTCCTCCGCGCTGCCGTCGATCTTGAAGACGCCGAACTGGAACAGCCCTTCTTTGAAATGGTAGGAGTAGTCTTTGTTGACTTTGCGGACGGTCAGCTGAGACCGGTCGCCCGGCTCCATGAGAAGCTCGAAGAGGGTGAGCCTGCGCATGGCTTCCTGGTTGGCCTGGAAGCGCAGCATCTGCTCGTGCTCGAAGAGCGCCGTCGCCCGGCTCGCGATCCGGTCCTTGATCTTCCGCAGCGTCGCGAGCAGCTCCTCCTGGCTGATGGGCTTCAAAAGATAGTCGCCGACGCCGTAGCGGATGGCGCTGTGCGCGTAGTCGAAATACTTGTAGCCGCTGATGATGATGAACTCGAGCGAGGGCTTGATCTCCTTTGCCTTGGCGATCAGCTCGATGCCGCCGACCACGGGCATCCGGATGTCCGTGATCACGATGTCCGGGTCGTGCTCCTCTATCAGCGCGAGCGCCTCCTCGCCGTTTTTCGCGATGCCGCAGACTCGCATGCCTTCCGCTTCCCAGCCGATCAGGTCCTGGATCAGGCGCGCGACCTTTGGTTCGTCATCCGCGATAATGACCTTAAACATGGGGGAAGTATACCACTATTGTGCGTATTTCTCCAATCATACGCCGCAAAATCCAACCCCAGCCCCCTTTTTTTCGGGGGCGGCGCATTGTAATGTTAGGGCACAGGTTTGTATCCATTGGAAGGAGAATGGAGGTTATGAAATGAAGAGGATATTGATCATTGCGCTTGCCGCCTGTTTGGTTTTCGCCATGGCGGCTTGCAACACTGGCGGCGGTTCGACGGCGGAGCCCGCGGGCGGCTCAGGCGGCGGTTCGGCTGTTGCCGAGCCCACCGGCGACACAATCAAGGTCGGCGTCTCGATGCCGACGAAGAGCCTGCAGCGCTGGAACCAGGACGGCGACAACATGAAGAAGGAGCTGGAAGCGGCCGGCTACGAGGTCGATCTGCAGTACGCGGGTGACAACGAGATCCCGCTGCAGGTGACGCAGCTCGAGGACATGATCTCGGGCGGTTGCCAGGTGCTCGTCATCGCGGCCATCGACGGGAGCTCTCTCGGCAGCCCGCTGGAGCAGGCGAAAGAGGCCGGCATCCCCGTGATTGCCTATGACCGCTTGATCATGAACAGCGATGCGGTCTCGTACTATGCCACGTTCGACAACTGGATGGTCGGCACCTACCAGGGCCAGTACATCGTCGACACGCTCGACCTCGACAACCAGGAGGGGCCGTTCAACATCGAGCTCTTCACGGGCGACCCGGGCGACAACAACATCAACTTCTTCTTCGGCGGGGCGATGGAAGTCCTCCAGCCCTACATCGACGAAGGCGTGCTCGTCGTCCCGTCCGGACAGACCGAGAAGGCGCAGGCGGCGACTGAGAGCTGGAGCTCCGAGAAGTCCCAGGCGCGTATGGAGACGCTCATCTCCTCGCAGGGCTACAGCCCCACCGGGACGAAGCTGGACGCGGTCATGTGCTCCAACGACTCCACGGCGCTCGGCGTGACGAACGCCCTCGTGGGCGCGGGCTACACGGAGGCTGATTTCCCGATCATCACAGGCCAGGATTGCGACGTGACGAACACGAACAATATGCTGAAGGGCCTGCAGAGCATGTCGGTCTTCAAGGACACGCGCACGCTGGCGGCGCAGGTCGTGAAGATGGTCGACGCGATCGCGAAGGGCTCCGAGCCGGAGATCAACAACACGTCGGACTATGACAACGGCACGGGCGCGATCCCGACGTATCTGTGCGAGCCGGTCGTCTGCACGGCGGACAACTATGTGGAGCTCCTGATCGACAGCGGGTACTACGTGGATGCCGGGAACGGCGAAGTCAAAGCGGCAGAATAATGCTTAGAGGGCAGCAAGCGGACGGGCATGGCCCGTCCGCTGTTGTCATGAACACCGGAGGTAAGACAACGTGAGCGAATATCTTCTCGAAATGCGGGAGATAACGAAGCGCTTCTCAGGGGTAGCGGCCCTGAGCGACGTCAACCTGAATGTTGAACGGGGGGAAATACACGGCATTGTCGGGGAGAACGGCGCGGGCAAGTCCACGCTGATGAACGTCCTGAGCGGCACCTACCCTTACGGCGACTACGAGGGGCAGATCATCTTCGAGGGGGAGGAATGCCGTTTTTCGGGCATCAAGGACAGCGAGCGGAAAGGCATCGTCATCATCCACCAGGAGCTGGCGATGGTGCCGCAGCTCTCCGTAGGGGAAAATATTTTCCTCGGGAACGAGCGCCGGACGTCGACAGGCATCGACTGGGACCGCACGTTCGAAGAGAGCGGGAAATTGCTGGCGATGGTGGGCCTGTCGGAGGATCCGCACGTCCCCGTCGGCAACCTCTCCATCGGCAAGCAGCAGCTCGTGGAGATCGCGAAGGCGATCGGCAAGCACGTGCGCCTGCTCATCCTCGACGAGCCGACCGCGTCCCTGAACGACGAGGACTCGAACAAGCTGCTCGACCTGCTGCTCCAGTTCAAAAAGGAGGGCATGACGTGCATCCTCATCTCGCACAAGCTCTCCGAGGTGGAGCGCATCTCGGACCACATCACGGTGCTGCGCGACGGGCGCACGATCGAGACGCTGTCCAAGGAAGACGACACGAGCGAGCAGCGCATCATCAAGAGCATGGTGGGCCGGGAGATCACGGACCGCTTCCCGAAGCGCGAGCCCGCCATCGGGGACGTGAGTTTGGAAGTGAAGCACTGGACGGTCTACCACCCCGACTATGATAGGAAGAGCGTGGACGACGTGAGCATCTACCTAAGGAAGGGCGAAGTCGTCGGCATCAGCGGGCTCATGGGCGCAGGGCGCAGCGAGCTCGCGATGAGCATTTTTGGGAGGCTGTACGGCAGGGACATCTCGGGCGAAGCCTACATCGACGGTGCGCGGGTGGATCTCTCCACCGTGCCGGCCGCCATCAAAAACAACGTCGCGTACGTGACGGAGGACCGCAAGACGAGCGGGCTCATCCTGTCGAACGTGATCCGCGTGAACGAAACGCTCGCGGACATGGATCGCGTGAGCTACCACCGGTCCATCGACGCGGACCTCGAGGTGCAGCTTGCGGAGGAATACCGCCAGCTCCTGAATGTGAAGAGCATCGGCGTGGAGGACACGGTGGAAAGCCTGTCCGGCGGCAACCAGCAGAAAGTGCTCCTCGCGAAGTGGATGTTCACCCAGCCGGACATCCTGATCCTCGACGAGCCGACGCGCGGAATCGACGTCGGCGCGAAATACGAGATCTACCAGTTTATCAACAAGCTCGTGGGGCAGGGGAAATCCGTGCTGATGATCTCCAGCGAGATGCCGGAGCTGCTCGGCATGTGCGACCGGCTCTACGTGATGAACGAGGGCCGCATCGTCGCGGAGTTCCAGCGCGGGGAGGCCACGCAGGAGCGCATCATGACGAGCATCATCGATTCCATGGACAAAGGCAAAGGAGCAAAGGAGAACTGAACAGATGTCAAACGCAGAAACAACCCTGCAGCCGGCACGGAAGACGGATTTGAAAAAATACACGATGCTCATCGCCCTCGTGGGGCTGATGCTCGTGCTCGAGGTCCTGACGCTCGTCGTCGGCGATTCGAAATTTTTGGTGAACGACTTTTTCGCGCCGACCAACATCACGAACCTGATCTCGCAAAACAGCTACGTCGTGATCCTGGCCGTCGGCATGCTGCTCTGCATCCTGACGGGCGGCAACATCGACCTGTCGGTCGGGTCGGGCGTCTGCATGATCAGCGCGATCGCGGGCACGATGATCGTGAAATACCAGGCGAACATCTACCTGACGATCGTCGTCTGCCTGCTCGTCGGCATCGGCATCGGCGCCATGCAGGCGTTCTTCATCGCCTACGTGCGGATACCGCCCTTCATCACGACGCTGGCGGGCATGCTGCTCTTCCGGGGCATCGGCTACATCATCCTCGGGGGCTTCACGCTCTCCCCGTTCCCGGACGAGTACATCCGCATCTTCAACGGGTTCTTCCCGGGGTCGGGCGCCTCGGCGGGCACGCGCGTCACGGTGACGATGGCCGTCGCGGCGGCGCTCTGCATGCTGTACATCGCCGTCGCGCTCATCACGCGCGGCCGCAAGATCAGCAAGGGCTATCCGGTGGAGGCCTTCAGCGCGATGCTCGTGAAGATGGTTTTGATCATCGCGGTCATCCTCGCCGTGTTCTGGCTGCTGGGCCAAAACAAGGGCATCCCGGTCGTGCTCGTCACGCTCGCCCTCGTCATCTTCGTCTACCAGTGGTACACGGCGAAGTCGGTGCCGGGCCGCTACCTCTACGCGATGGGCGGCAACGAGAAGGCGACGATCTTCTCGGGCGTCGACACGAAGAAGATGATGTTCTTCGCCTACACGAACATGGGCTTCCTCGTCGCGGTCGCCTCGCTCGTCTGCATCGCGCGCTTCAACGCGGCGGCACCCTCGGCGGGCAATATGTACGAGCTCGACGCGATCGGCTCCTGCTTCATCGGCGGCGCCTCGGCGTACGGCGGCGTGGGGACGGTCGGCGGCTCCGTGATCGGCGCGGTCTTCATCGGCGCGCTGAACAACGGCATGTCGATCCTCGGCGTCGACGCCAACTGGCAGCGCGCGGTCAAGGGCCTCGTCCTTCTGGTCGCGGTGCTCATCGACGTCCAGTCGCAGATGAAACGCGGCGGCGGCATCAAGGGCATTTTCGGGCTGAAGACGAGTTAATTTGTTCCTCCTTCTTTATGCGATTCAGGGGCCTAAAGCGCTCCTGAATCGTTTTTTTTTTTGCGCCGCGGCATTTCACCGATATTCACGATTGTTATTGTATGCGAATCCCGCATAAAACGATTGTTGCGCGATGCCGGATTTGCTAAAATGGGGGCAGATCAAAAGGAGAGAGGATATGAATGAAATAACAGAGCTTTTGGGCATACGCTTGCCGATCCTGCAGGGGGGCATGACGTGGGTTTCGGACTGGCACCTCGTGAGCGCCGTGTCCGAGGCGGGCGGCCTCGGGCTCATCATGACGGGCTCGGCGCCCCCGGACTACGTGCGGGAGCAGATCCGCGCGGTGCGGGCGGCGACGGACAAGCCGTTCGGCGTCAACGTGGTTATGCTCAACGAGAACGTGGACGATTTGATGCAGCTCATGATCGACGAGAAGGTGCCCGTCATCACGGCGGGCGCGGGGAACCCCGGCAAATACGTGCCGGCGCTCAAGGAGGCCGGCGTGAAGGTCGTGCCGGTCGTGGCGTCGGTGGCGCTGGCGAAGCGGCTGGAGCGGGCGGGCGCGGACGCGCTGGTCGCGGAGGGCCTGGAGTCCGGCGGGCACATCGGCGACATCACGACGATGGCGCTCGTGCCGCAGGTGGTGGACGCGGTGTCGGTGCCGGTCATCGCGGCGGGCGGCATCGCGGACGGGCGCGGCATGGCGGCGGCGTTCCTGCTCGGCGCGAAGGGCGTGCAGATCGGGACGCGGCTGCTCGCGGCGAGGGAGACGAACATCGCGCAGGCCTACAAGGACCGCGTGGTGGCGGCGGGCGACTCGGACACGATCGTGACGGGGCGCTCGACGGGGCACCCCTGCCGCGTGCTGAAGACGAAGTACATGAAGGAGATCCTGCGGCGCGAGAAGGAGGGCATCGAGCCCGAGGAGTTCGAGCTGCTCATGACGGGCACGCTGCGCAAGGCGGCGGTGGACGGCGACCTCGAAGGCGGCTCGTTCATGGCGGGCCAGATCGCGGGGCTCGTGAAGAAGGAAGAGACGGTGGCGGAGATCCTGGACGACCTGATGGACGGGATGCGGGCGGCGTTCGCCGCCCAGGAAGGGTGTTTCAAATGACGAAGAGGATCGCGGTCGTGTTCGCGGGCCAGGGCGCGCAGAAGCCGGGCATGGGCTCCGGGCTGTACGAGGCGAGCGAGGCGGCGCGGGCGGTATTCGACCTGGCCGGCGACGGGGTCAAAGGCGACTGCTTCAAGGCGGACGCGGAGCGGCTGAAGCAGACGGAGGTCACGCAGCCGGCGGTCTACACGATGGACTGCGCGGCGTACGCCGCTTTGTGCGAGGCACTGGGGCCCCTGGGCCTGGAGCCGTTTGCGGCCTTCGCGGGGTTTTCCCTCGGCGAGTACGCGGCGCTGGCCGCGGCGGGGCGCTTCGGGGATTTCCGGGGCGGCGGCTTCGAGGCGGGGCTTGCGCTCGTGCGCACGCGCAGCCTCCTGATGAAGGAAGCGGGCCGGTGGCCGGACGGGCGGCCGCGCGGCGCGATGGCGGCGGGCATGGGCACGCCCGAGGCGGTGTGCGCCCTCGTGGAGAAGGCGCGCGGCGCGGACGTGCTGGAGGCGGTCAATTTCAACAGCCCGCAGCAGACGGTGGTCGCGGGCGACGCTGAGGCAGTCGAGCGGTTTTCGGCCATGGCCAAGGAGGACCGCGCGCTCGGCGTGAAGGCGATCCCGCTCCCGGTGAGCGGCGCCTTCCACAGCCCGATCATGGCGCCGGCGGCGGAGGGGCTCGCAGAGGCGCTCGCGGGCATTGACCTTCCGGAATCAGAGGTGCCGGTGTATCTGAACGTGACGGGCGAGGCCGCCCCGGCGGACGGCGCCGCCCTGAAGGAGCTGATGGTGCGCCAGATCAAGAGCCCCGTGCAGTGGCAGAGGACCATCGAAAACATTGTGGCGGCCGGCGCGGAGGCGTTCATAGAGGTGGGGCCCGGCAAGACGCTGACCGGCCTCGTGAAGAAAATCGCCCCGGGGGCGGCCGCCTGCCACGTCGAGGACGCGGAGTCGCTCGCCTGTGCCGTGGAAACCATCCGGACACTCTGAGAACCCCGAAGGGAGAAAACTACCATGTCGAATCAACTGCTACAGGGAAAATCCGCCCTCGTCACGGGCGGCTCGCGCGGCATCGGGCGCGCCATCGCGCTCGCGTTCGCGGCGCAGGGCGCGCAGGTCGCCATTGCGGACTACGGCGACGACGCCGTGGCGGCGGAGGCGGTCGCCCTTTTGAAGGAGGCCGGGAGCGCGAGGGCGTTCTCTTTGAAGGGCGACGTGAGCGACCCGGCTTTCGCGAAGGAGGCGGCGGCGCGGATGAAGGAGGATTTCGGCGGCTGCGACATCCTCGTGAACAACGCGGGCATCACCGACGACGGGCTGATGCTGCGCATGAAGCCGGAGAGTTTCGACCGCGTCGTGGCGATCAACCTGAACGGCGCCTTCTACATGACGAAGGAGCTGTCCGCGCTCATGGTCAAGCAGCGCAGCGGCCGCATCATCAATATGAGTTCGGTCTCCGGCGTCAAGGGCAATGCGGGCCAGGCCAATTATTCGGCTTCCAAAGCGGGCCTCATCGGCCTCACGAAGTCGGCGGCGAAAGAGCTCGGCTCGCGCGGCATCACGGTCAACGCGATCGCGCCGGGCTTCATCAATACGAGCATGACGGCCCTCTTGACGGAGGAGCAGATGGCGAGGAGCGTCTCGGCGATCACGCTGGGCCGCGCGGGCGAGCCGGAGGACATCGCGGAGCTCGCGCTCTTCCTGGCCTCGGACAAGGCATCTTACATCACCGGCCAGGTCATCGCCGTCGACGGCGGCCTGGTTCTTTAGAGAAAGGACATGGACATGGACAGGAAGAGAGTAGCGATCACGGGCATCGGCGCGGTCACCCCCATCGGCAACACGGAGGCGGCGATGTGGCAGGCGATGAAGGACGGCGTTTGCGGCATCGCGCCCATCACGCGGTTTGACACGTCCGACCAGAAGGTCACGATGGGCGCGGAGGTCAAGGGCTTCGAGTACCCCGACCCGCGCGAGGCGAAGCGCATGGACCTGTTCGCGCAGTACGGCGTCGTCGCGGCGGACGAGGCGATCGCGATGAGCGGCCTCGTGCCGGGGGAGAACATCGACGCGGCGCGCGTGAGCACGTACGTCGGCAGCGGCATCGGCGGCATCATGACGATCGAGGGCGAGATCACGAAGATCCACGAGAAGGGCGTGCGCTTCACGTCGGCGCTCTTCGTCCCGATGATCATCGGCAACATGGTCTCCGGCAGCATCGCGATCAAGCACGGGCTGCACGGCACGGCGATGGACATCGTGACGGCCTGCGCGAGCGGGACCAATTGCATCGGCGAGGCGTGGCGCGCGGTCCGGGACGGCTACGCGGACGCGGTCGTTTGCGGCGCGGCGGAGGCGCCGTTCGCGGCGATCAGCTTCTCGAGTTTCGCAAACATGAAGGCGATGAGCACGTCGCAGGACCCCCGGCGCGCCTCCATCCCCTTTGACAAGGAGCGCGCGGGCTTCGTCATGGGCGAGGGCGCGGGCGTGCTCGTGCTCGAGGAATACGAGCACGCGAAGGCGCGCGGGGCTGTGATCCTCGGCGAGGTCGCCGGCTACGGCACGACGTGCGACGCGCACCACATCACGGCGCCGCTGGAGTCGGGCGTCTACGCGGCCGGCGCGGTGGCGATGGCGATCGAGTCGGCGGGCATCAAGCCGGAGGATATCGGCTACATCAACGCGCACGGCACGAGCACGCCGCTCAACGACGCGATGGAGACGAAGGCGATCAAGGACGTGTTCGGCGCGGCGGCCTACAAGGTGCCGATCAGCTCGACGAAGTCCATGACGGCGCACCTGCTCGGCGCGGCCGGCGCGATCGAGGCGGTCGCCTGCGTCCACGCGCTCGCGGAGGGCGTCCTGCCGCCGACGATCGGCCGCGACGTCCCCGACCCGGACCTCGACCTCGACTACGTGACGGAGGGCGCCAGGAAGGCGGACATCCGCTACGCGATGAGCAACAATTTCGGCTTCGGCGGCCACAACGGCGTCGTGGTCTTCAAGCGGGCGGAGGAGTGAGGCGATGCTGACAACTGTACAGATCAAAGAGTACATCCCGCAACGGGAGCCCTTCCTGATGATCGACGAGGCGCTGGAGCTCTCGCCCGGCGCGCGCGCGGTCTGCCTGAAGCGCGTCCGCGCGGACGAGTTTTGGACGGTCGGCCATTTCCCGGGGAACCCGGTCATGCCGGGCGTGCTGCTCATCGAGGCGATGGCCCAGGCGGGCGCGCTCTGCGTGCTCTCGGTGCCGGAAAACAAGGGCCGCAACGCGTTCTTCGGCGGCCTCGACCAGTGCAAGTTCCGCGATATGGTGAAGCCCGGCGACACGCTGCGCCTCGAGGTCGAGATCGTCGGCCTGAAGAGCCGCGGCGGCAAGGGCGTCGCCCGTGCCTACAAGGCTGCCGAGGATGGCAGCCTGCCGGAGGGCGCCAAGCCCGTGGCCTCTTGCGAGCTGACCTTCATGTACGGGTGACCTGCGGGGAGCCGCCCGACAGCGGCTGATCCGCGGAATCGCGTCACCGCCGCATGTGTTTTTTCATCTTGGCGAGGACGTCCTCGAAGACGATGGGCTTGCCGAGGTGGTCGTTCATGCCGGATTCGAGCGCTTTGTCGATGTCCTCCTTGAAGACGTTGGCGGTCATCGCGACGATGGGCACGGTGCCGGAGCAGGACGTGCCGAGCTCGCGGATGCGCTTCGTCGCCTCGTAGCCGTCCATCTCGGGCATCTGGATGTCCATGAGGATCATGTCGTAGCCGTTCCCGGCGACGCATTTCTCGAAAAATTTCTCGACGGCCTCCCTGCCGTTGACGGCGGTGTCCATGGCGGCGCCGGTCGGCTCGAGCAACGTCGTGATGATCTCGCGGTTGATGTCCACGTCTTCGGCGATGAGCACCGTGCAGCCCGTGAAATCGGGCAGGCCGCCTGCCGCGGCCGCCGGGCGGGTCGTCGTGGGCATTGCCACAGGCGTCATGGGTGTCGCCACGGGCGGTGTGGGTGGTGCCGGTGCTACGGGCGGTGCGGGTGCTACGGGCGGTGTGGCTGCCACGGGCGTCACAGGCGCCACGGGTGCCGTCACGGGCGGCGCCGGCGCGGCGCCGGCGGGCCTCCGCCTGGCCCTCCCCGCATCTTTCGGCGCGGGTTTCCCCGTCGGCCGCACGGCAGGCCTCGTCGCGGGTCTTGTCGTGGGCCTCACCGCCGGGGTTCCGGCGGGCTTCCCCTGGCCCTTCCCTCGCGGACGCGCCTGGGCCGTCCCCTGCGCCGGGGGCCTTCCTTGCGCCTTGCCCTGGGTCCTTCCCCGCGCGGCGCCGGCGCCCGACTTGCCCGTCGTGTTCCGCAGGGTCTTGCTCGCGGACTTCGCGGGGGGCTTTTTCTTCGGCATCGGCGCGGGCTGGAGGGGCTCCGCCGCCGCTTCTTGCGGGGGGGTGCCCGCCGCCGCAGTTTCCGTCGCTGCGTCCACGGGGGCGCCCGCCCGGGCTTCTTGCGGAATGTCTGGTGCCGCCGCCGGGGCTTCTGCCGCCTCTTGCGGAGCGCCCACCGCCGGGGCCGTGGCCTCCGGGGCGCCCGCGGCCGCTTCTGCCGCCGCCGCCGCTGCCAGATCTTCGAGCATGGTCGTTGTTTTTGACGCCGCCTTTGCTGCCGCCGGGGCCTCCGCTATGGGGGCCTCCGCCGCATCTGCCGCAGCCTTCCGCTTCGCTTCCGCCTCCGCTTTTTTCTGCGCTTCCGCTGCGGCTGCGGCTTCCCGCTTCGCTTCCGCCTCTGCTTTCTTTTGCGCTTCCGCCGCTGCTGCGGCTTCCCGCTTCGCTTCCGCCTCCGCTTTCTTCTGCGCTTCCGCCGCCGCTGCGGCTTCCCGCTTTGCTTCCGCCTCCGCTTTCTTCTGCGCTTCCGCCGCTGCTGCGGCTTCCCGCTTCGCTTCCGCCTCCGCTTTCTTTTGCGCTTCCGCTGCGGCTGCGGCTTCCCGCTTCGCCGCCGCAGCCTCCTCCCGCTTTGCTTCCGCTGCCGCCTTCTTTGCCGCCGCGGCTTCTTTCTTCGCTTCCGCCGCAGCCTTTTTCTTCGCGGCCGCCGCTTGCTTCCTCGCGGCTGCGGCCTCTTTTCGCGTCATTGCCGGGGCCACGGCCGCCGCCGCCGCTGCCGCTGTTGCGGGCGCCGCCTTTTTTTTCGTCCTTACCGGGGCCACGGCCGCCACCGCCTCGGCGGCTGCGGCTCCCTCCTCCGGCAGCAAGATCTCAAACGTGAACGTGGACCCTTCCCCGGGCTCCGACGAGACGCCGATCCACCCGTCCATCATCTCCACGATGTTTTTGGAGATCGCCAGGCCGAGCCCCGTGCCGCCGTACCGGCGCGTCGTGCTGTTGTCCGCCTGCTCGAAGGAGTGGAACAGCCTGGGCATCTGCTCTTCCGAGATGCCGATGCCCGTGTCCGCCACGGCGACGCGGATGCGGTGGCGCCCTTCCTCGACGCCTTCGTGCGTCGCGGACATATAGACGCTGCCGCCCGCCGGCGTGAATTTGACCGCGTTGGAGAGGAGGTTCGTGACGACCTGCGCGATGCGCTGCCGGTCGCCGACGAGGCTGTCCGGGATGGACGGGTCGCTCTCCGCCACGAATTCCAGGTTTTTCTCCTCCGCCGTGTACTGCAGGATGGCCGCCGCGCTGCCCAGCATCTCCTGCCAGGAGAACGGCTCCTGGAAGAGCTCCAGCTTGTTCGCCTCGATCTTGCTCATGTCGAGGATGTCGTTGATGACGCCGAGCAGGTGCGAGGACGCCGTTTCGATTTTCTTCATGCCGTCCTGGTGCTTCTCGATGCGGTGCTCGGTGGACAGGATCTTCGAAATCCCGATGATCACGTTCATCGGCGTCCGCATCTCGTGGCTCATCTGCGCGAGGAAATCGCTCTTCGCGCGGCTCGCGGCCTCCGCCTTCGCCTGCTCGCGCCGGAACAGCTCGGACAGCCCGCGGATGATCAGCCCGATGAACATGACGGTCACGAGGATGGAGAGGATGTTGTCCGCGTAGTGCTGGAACGCGTTCAGCGGCACGATCCACCGCGGGTATTTCATGTCGACGACGTAGCAGAAGACGATGACCGCGATGTTCCCGCAGAGGAAGGCCCAGAACGCGCGCCCGTGCGCGAGCAGCGCGATGAGGATGAGGGCCAGCACGAAATAGGCCGCGATGCCGCCCTCCGCCCCGCCGTTCATGAAGAAGAGCAGCGGGATCATGACGTAGGAGAACCCGACGATCGCGATGACGCGCCCGGCCCGGTAGAGCTTGAAGCTGTTGCCGAGGAAGAACAGCAGGACGTTGGATCCCACCATGACGACCTTGAGCACCATGAGCTCGGTGTTGGACCGTTCAATCACATGGCCGACGACGGACACGAGCAAAGACGCGATGCCGACGAGGCAGATCAGGTTGAACACCCGCGCGTCGAAGCTCAGCTCGTCGTTGTAGACATAACGGTCAATGAAGCTCTTGTATTTCTTGTTCATCTGCTCCCCTGCCCTAATTTTCCCGCCGCCCCGGCGACGCGCGCCCGCACGCGGGCCTCTCCGAGGATCTGCTGGATTTCCCACAGATCCGGCGAATCCTTCCGCCCGACGAGCGCGAGCCGGATGACGCAGCTGACGTCGCCGACATGGCCTTTCCACGCATCGGGGTCCTGCTTGAAGTCCTTCGGCCGGGGCGCGTAGCCGCGCGCCTCCGCGATGCCGCGGATCTTCGAAAACCAAACGTCACGGTCGTCGCCGTGGTCGTACGATTTCAGGTAGTCCCCCCAAATCAGGGCCGCGTCTTCGTGCGTGACGTTGTCCGGCAGCGGCTCTGTTATTGCAAAAAATTCATCGAAGAAATAGCCGATGAACTCGAAAATCTGCTTCGCGTACGCGAGGTCCTTGCGCGGCTTGGCGCCCGTCCGGCCCACGTCGAGCGCGTGGACGAGCGTGATCTTGTTCTCGGACAGCACGCGGTGGGCGTCCGGGTTCTCGCGTTGGGCCCAGTCCAAAAGGAAGTCCGCGAGCGCGCCCGCCGGGATGCGCAGCAGCGTGTCCTTGCTGACGTCCTCGAGCTTCTTGAGGTCGAAGAGGATGCCGCTGGCGCCCATCTTCCCTGTCGTGACGGTGAACTGGCCGCTGTCCGCCTGCGGGTTCGCGAGCCGCCACTCCTCGTAGTCGGAGTTGATGACGGTCAGGAGGTACTCGGTGAGCGCCGCCGGGTGGTAGCCCTCGGCCATGTACCAGGAGAGCGCGAGCTCGGGGTCCTTGCGCTTGGACAGCTTGCGCTTCGTGCCGGTCTGCCCGTCGATCTTCATGAGCAGCGCGGTGTGGCAGTAGACGGGCGCGGCGAAGCCGAGCGCGGCCGTGAGCATGAGGTGGATGGGCAGCGACGGCAGCCACTCCTCGCCGCGGATGACGTGCGTCGTCCGCATGAGGTGGTCGTCTACGACGTGCGCGAAATGGTAGGTCGGCAGCCCGTCCGTTTTGAGAATAACAGTGTCAAGCACGTTGCGCGGGAGCGTGAGCGGGCCTCTGATGCCGTCCGTGACGCTTTCCTCTGTTTCGCAGAGGTCCGCGTTGATGCGCAGCACCCAGGGCTCGCCCGCGCGGATGCGCCCCTCCACTTCCTCGTAGGCGGCGCCGCGCCAGCGGGCGTAGGGGCCGTAGATGCCGGGCAGCTCCTTCCCCGCCTCCTGCTCCGCGCGGATTTCCTCGATCTCCGCTTCCGTCAGGAAGCAGGGGTAGGCCTTGCCCGCGAGCACGAGCTTCTTCGCGAAGGCGTGGTAGACCTCCCGGCGCCGCGACTGGTAGTAGGGGCCGTACGCGCCCTTCTCCACCGCCTGGCCGCCGGCTTCGCCGCCTTCGCCTTCGCCCCCGCCCGGGAGGGTGACGCCCTCGCCGAAGGAGATGCCGAAGTACGCGAGCGACCGGAGGAGCATCTCCACCGCGCCCGCTACCTCGCGCTTGCGGTCGGTGTCCTCGACGCGCAGGTAGCACACGCCGCCGGACTGCTGCGCGAGCCGGGTGTTGACGGTCGCCATGAAGAGGTTGCCGAGGTGGACGAAGCCCGTGGGGCTTGGCCCGAGCCGCGTCACGGCCGCCCCCTCGGGCAGTCCCCTGTGCGGGTAGAGCGCCTCGAAATCGCCGGCATCCCGCCCGTCTTCGCCGTCCGGGAAGAGCAGAGCGGCAAGCCGTTCATGATCGTTATTGCAAATTTTGTTGTCTCCATCCATGGCTACCAGTATACCATAATGCGCCCCGGGCTCGTTGGCCTGGGCAAAGGATTTGGCATCCACGCGGCATGGCGCGGCGGCCCGGATTTCGGACTCCACAAGCCCGAATTTGCGTCGAAATGTAAATATTATTGCAATAACAAAGCCGACAATCGTTGATTGTGCAATAAACCTTGCATTTCGACGCATTTTGAATGGCTGGCCGGCCCGGATATTCCCCGAAAAAAAATCTCCGCCGCCGTGTAATGTTTCCCGCGCGCGCCGGGTTTTGTGGGTATCTGCAAACTAAAACTTGCGATAGGAGGAAAATAAAATGAAAGGCAATGCGTTGAATTTGAAAAAACTGATCGCCATCCCGGCCGTCCTCGTGCTGGCGCTGTCGTTTGCGTCCTGCTCCGCGAGCGGCGGCGAAGGCTCTGCGGCGGAAGCCGCCACGGACGCCGCCGCGGGGGCGGGGGATGGCTACTACGACATGGAGGACATGGACCCCTCGGCGATAGGAGAGAGTGTGGCGGAGTCCCCGTCCGTGGCGTCCGTTGAGGCGGATTCGTTTGCGGGCGGGGGCACGGGCACGGCCGCAAGCGCCGCCCAGATCCAGGAGTCCGCCGGCAGCGCGGCGCACAAGATCACCTTCTCGGCGTCCTTCACGCTCAATACGAAGAACTTCGACGAGGACTACCAGAAGATCAACAAGCTCGTCGGCGACGCGGGCGGCTACATCGCAAGCGAGAACAGCGACGGGGGCGTGAATAGTTATAATCAGAGCTACGGGCGCACCACGACGATGTCCCTGCGCGTGCCGGTCGCGAAGTACGACGGGCTCGTCAGCGGGCTGGAGGGCGTCGGCGAGCTCGTGAACAAGCAGAAGTCTTCCGAGGACCTGACGGACTCGTACTTCGACACCGAGGCGCGCATCCAGATGCTGGAGATGCGCCGGGACCGGCTGGTCGGCTACCTTGAGACGGCGACGGTGGCCGAGGACATCATCGTGTTCGAGCAGGAGCTCTCGCAGGTGCTCTACGAGCTCGACCAGTACCAGGGCAGCCTGCGCAAGATGGACAACCTCGTGGACTACGCGACGGTGGACCTGAGCCTCTACGAGCTGATCACGCCGGAGACCATCGGCCCCGACGGCGAGCCGCTGGGGGACCGCGCGTCGCAGGCGATGTCGCTCTCCGCGACGGGCGTGAAGGAGTTCCTCGAGAACGCGGCGGTGTTCTTCGCGGGCGCGGCCCCGGTGATCGGGCTGATCGCGGTGATCGCCATCTGCGCCTGGTTCATCCGCAAGCTCGTGAAGCGCCTGCTGGCGAAGTACCGGGAAAAGCACCCGAAGAAGGAAAAGCCGGGCCCGTGGCGCATGAACGGCCCGCAAGGCCCGGTGCCGCCGATGCCGCCAAGGCCGCCGATGCCGCCGGTGCAGCCGCAGGCCCCGGCGCCCCAGCAGCCGTAAGGCGGCGAAGGACGCATCTCCCAGGCTACCCCAAGCCTTCTATCCGAGCAAGTTTCGGAACAAGCGCACGCCGGCCATGAGGACGCTCTCGTCGATCTCATAGGCCGGTGTGTGCATCTTGCAGTCCAGCCCCGTGCCCAGGTGCAGGAAGAGCCCGGGCGCCTCTTTTTGATAATAGCTAAAATCCTCGGCGACCATCAAGGGCTCGGCGAGTTCCACCCACGCGAACCCGGCTTGCGTCAGCCGCGCCTTCGCTTCTTGGTAGAGCCCCGGCGGGTTGATGACGGGCGGGTAGCCCTCCGAGTAGCGCAGCTTCACGTCCACGCCGAAGTCGTTGCCGATGCCCTCGGCGATCCCGTCCAGCCCCTCGAACAGCCGCTCGAACACCGCGTCCGAGAACGCGCGCATCGTGCCGTAGAGGACGGCCTTGTCCGCGACGACGTTGCTCGCCGTGCCCGCCTCCAGCGCGCCGTAGCGGAGGATGCGGCTGTCGCCCTCGGGCAGCGACGCCTCGAGGCGGTAGGCCTCCTTCACAAACTGGCACGCGGCCGCGAGCGCGTCCGCGCCCATCCAGTACTCCGCGATATGCGCGGCGCGCCCGGTGATCTCCGCCTCCGCGACGTGGACGCCCGCCATGAATTCCTTCTCGCGGCAGACGACCGCGCCCGCCGGGTGGTCCGGCCAGAGGTGCAGCCCGAAGACGCGCCCCACCCCGTAGTCCTCGAAGACGCCCGACGCGCAGATCTGCTTCGCGCCGCCCGTCGTCTCCTCGGCCGCCTGGAAGATGAGCAGGACGCCTTTGGGAAGCGCCGCCCTGTTTTCTGAGACCCACTGCGCGAGCCCGAGCAGGATCGCCATGTGCCCGTCGTGCCCGCAGGCGTGCATCATTCCCTCGTGCCCGCTCAGAAACCCCTCGCGCGCCGCCAGCGAAGGCGTGCCCTCGTCCGTCAGCCCCGACTCCAGTATCGGGAGCGCGTCCATGTCCGTGCGGAAGGCCGTGGCGCCCGCCCCCGCGCCGCCCCCGCAGTCGAAAAACGCCGTGAACCCGGCCTCCCCGAGGTCCCGTATTTCGCACCCCAGCGGGGCGAGCGCCTCCAGCAGGTAGGCGCGCGTCTCCGGCAGGTCCACGTCGAGCTCCGGGACGCGGTGCAAAGCCCGCCGGTGCGAGATGATCAGCCGCTCAAGATCTTTGTCGTCCATGGGTTGAGTATACCACAGCTTGCGATCCTCGGAGGAATCCGCAGGCGCCGGCGGGCGGGCACCGGCGCACCCTGTGTGCAGAAAATCCAGTTTGGTAGTGCCCGAACACGGCAAAACTTCCAATAACATACATACTTGCCGGCAAAAACGCCATGGAAATGCGAATGATGTCAAAACGGCCGCATCACCGGGCGGTCGGGCACTACCCAACCGCAAATTTTGCACAGGGCCCGCCCGCCCCCCAAAGGAAATTCCAGAAACTGTTTCTTGACAAGCGTGGATTAATAGAATAGTTTTATAATAACTAATTTTTAAAACACATTTAAAAAACAATTACGAAAATAAATTATTAAAAACTATTTGCAACATAATGCCCGAGCGAAAGGAGAACAAGATGAACAGCAAGGAACGCGTGCAAACCACCCTGAAACACCAGAAGGCCGACCGGATGCCGGTGGACTATATGTTTGAGGACTACCGGACGATGGAACGGCTTGCGGCGCACCTGGGCATGCCTTACGAGGATATGCTGGATTACCTCGGCTGCGACATCGTCTACTGCAACGTCATGGACGAGATACAGAAGTTCGTATACGACCCGAAGCTCATGGACTTCGTATTGAAGAACGGGTTTGCCCGGAGGGACGAAAAGGATCCGCATGTCGTATACGACCGCTGGGGGCTTGGCTGGCGCACAGACCATGACGGCGAGCGTCCCGTGGAGAACGTGGTCATCCCGGACATCAGGAAGGTGGCGGACTTCACGGCGCCCGAGCCGGACGTCCCCGGCCAGCTCAACGAGCTCATCGAAATCGTCGACAAATACAACGCAAAGGGGATGGCCGTGGCGGTCGGGCAGTACTATGGCCTCTTTGAAAAATCCTATCTCCTTCTGGGGTACGAGACCTGCCTGCTCGACCACTACGACTATCCGGACGAGCTGGAAGCCCTGCTGGACAAAATCATGGAGTACAGGATCGGGATCGCCGAAATGCTGGTGCAGTACGACATCGCCTTCGGGCACAGCGGCGACGACTACGGCACGCAGCGCGGCCCGGTCATGTCCTTGGAGCTGTGGCGGAAGTTCTACAAGCCGCGCCTCGCGAAAATCTGGGAGGTCTACAAAAAGCACGGGCTGGGGATCGTGCACCACTCCTGCGGGGACTGCTCCATCTTCCTCGACGACATGCTGGAGATCGGGCTGGACGCAATCCACCCGGTGCAGTCGGCGGCGATGGACATCGAGGCGCTGGGCAAGCGCTACGGGAACAACCTCGTGTTCTACGGGGGGATCGATTGCCAGCAGACGCTTTCGAGGGGCACGCCGGACGATGTGCGGGAGAACGTGAAATACGTGGTGGAGAATCTCGGCCGTTACGGGAACATGGTCCTTGCGCCGATCAACATCATGCGCGACGTCCCGCTTGAAAATTTCGACGCTTTGGTCGAGTCGGTAAACAAATACCGGGTCATCGGCTGAACGGATCGTTATTGCGATTTAGGGAAAAAGTAAGTTGTAGAGAAAAAGGAGGAGAAGCGAATGAAGAAGATGAAGAAGGTGTTGTGTATCGTTTTGGCCGCGCTGTTTCTGTTCACGATGGCGGCATGCACCGAGGAGCAACCGACGGCGCCGGCCGGCGGCTCGGGCACATCGGCGGCGACGGCTGCTACGGCATCGGCGGGCGGGCCGGTCGCGCCCAAGAATGGGGACACGTTCAAAATCGGCTATTCCAATGAAGTGCTGGTCTACAATTCCTGGATCACGCTGGAGGCGACGCTGTCGCAGCTGTGCGCGGATGAAGGGTGGGAATACATCAAGACCGACGCAAACGGCGACCCGAACAAGCAGATCGCCGACCTCGAGGATCTGAACGCGCAGTCGTGCGATCTGATTTTCATCAATACGACGGATCCGGAGATGATGACGCCGACGATCAACAAAATCGTCGACAGCGGCACGCCGGTCGTCTCCCTTGACAATGTCCTGAGCGACGAGGCGAAGCTCCTGACGACCATCACGGCGAACAACCGCCAGAACGGCATCCTCGTCGGCAACTGGGCGGCGGACAAGGTGAAGGGCGACATCAAGGCCGTCATCGTGTCGGGCGAAAAGGCGAGCAACATCTGCGTCCTGCGCCGCGAGGGCTGCCTCGAGGGCATCACGGAGCGCCGCCTCCAGACGGATGGCAATGTGAACATCGAAATCGTCGCGCAGATGTACACGGATTGGTTTGCGGACCAGTCGATCTCGCAGATGGAGGACATCCTCGCGAGGAACGTGGAATTCAACCTGGTCATCTCGGAGGCGGACGTCATGGCGCTGCCGATCTATGACCTCCTGAAGCAGAGGGGGATGGAGAACGACGTCATCATCGCTTCGACGGCTGACGCCCAGAAAGAAGCGCTGGAGCTCATCCAGACCTGCGAGACGTATGCGACCGGCCTGAACAGCTTCATCCAGCAGGCGGAGCTCGCGCGGGATACGGCGAAGGCCTATTTCGCCGGCGAGACGGAATTCCCGGATATCACCTACACGGAAAGCGCTTGCATCACGACGGACAACGTGGCGAACTACTACGACCCGAACGCGACATTCTAAAGAAAGCAAATGCGCAGCCCGCGGCGGCATGGCCCCCTTGCTGGGGGCCGTGCCGCAGGGCTGGATGAAAGAAGGGATTTCATGGGCACAAACTACAGTGTCGAAATGACCAACATCTACAAAAGCTTCGGCGGCGTGCACGCCCTGAAGGACGTATCGATCCGGTTCCGGCCGGGGGAGATCCATTCGATCGTCGGGGAGAACGGCGCGGGCAAGTCCACGTTGATCAAGATCCTGTCCGGCGCTTACATGCGCGACAGCGGGGAGATCCTCATCCACGGGAAGCCGGTCATGCCCCGGAACACCTATGACATGAAGCGCATGGGCATCGGGGTCATCTACCAGGAGTTCTCGCTGGCGCTGGACTGCACGGTGGCCGAGAACATCTTCATCTCCAAGCTGTCCGAGAAAAAACACGGGCTGATCAACTGGAAAAAGCTCAACCAAAAGGCGGCGGAGCTGACCCGCGACCTCGGCTTTGAGATCAACCCGACGGAAATCGCGGGGAACCTCGGCGTCGCCTTCCAGCAGATCATAGAAATCACGAAGGCGCTCAGCGAGGACATCGACATCCTGATCCTCGACGAGCCGACGGCGGTGCTTTCCCCGCTGGAGACGGAGAAGCTTTTCTCGATCCTCGACCGGCTGAAGGAGAAGGGCGTGACGATCATCTACATCTCCCACCGCCTCGAAGACGTGCTGCGCCTGTCGGACGAGATCACCGTGCTGCGCGACGGGGAGGTCCGGCGGACGTTCGCCCGCGGCGAGGCGGACGGCGACGGGCTGGTCTCCGAAATGATCGGCCGCAATGTGGACACGTACTATCCGCAACGGGCAAAAACCGAGATCGGCGAGGAGGTCCTCCGCGTGGAGCACCTGAACCGCGGCAATGTCGTCCGCGACGTGTCGTTCCAGGTCTTCAAGGGGGAGGTGCTCGGCATCGCGGGCCTGCTCGGCAGCGGCAAGACGGAAACGGTGCGCCTGATTTTCGGGGCCGACAAGCCGGACAGCGGGGATATATACCTCCATGGCGAAAAGACGAAAATAACAAGCCCGTATGACGCCATGAAAAAGGGCATCAATTATCTTTCCGAAAACAGGAAGGAGGAAGGGGTCATCCTCCAGATGCCGATTCAGGAAAACGTTACTTTGTCAGATATGCGCGCCATATGCAAGAACGCGATTTTCCTCGACAAGAAAAAGGAGTCGGACTCCGTCGAAAACAGCGTGGAGAGCTTTCAGGTCAAATGCGACGGCATCCATAGCCTCGTCGCCTCGCTCTCCGGCGGCAACCAGCAGAAGGTGAGCATCGCAAAATCATTATTCGTAAACACGGATATCGCCATCCTCGACGAGCCGACGCGCGGCGTGGACGTGGGCGCGAAAGTCGAGATATACAACATCATCAACCAGCTGGTCTCGGAAGGCCTGTCCGTCATCATGGTCTCCTCCGAGATCGAGGAGATCATCGGCATGTGCGACCGCGTGCTCGTGATCGGGAAGGGGCAGGTCGTAGGGACGCTCATGAAGGGCGAAGTGGACCAGGAGAACATCGTGGCGTTGTCCTCCGGTATCAAATCATAGGCAAGGGAGGATTGGAGACAGTGACAAACGCAAAGAGAATCGCAAATTTCTTTTTAGAAAACAACATTTATATTGTCATCATCATCATGATCGTGATTTGCAGCATCCTCACTTCGAACTTCTACACCTATCAGAACATCACGAACCTGATGAAGCAAAACACGATCATCGGCATCCTGGCGTTCGGCCAGCTTCTGATCATCCTCACCGGCGATATCGACCTTTCGGTGGGCTCCATCTGCGGGGCGGCGAATGTGGCGGTCTCCGTGTTGCTCCGGGGCGAGATGAGCCTGCCGGCGACGCTGATGATCGCCCTGCTCCTGGGCATCGGCATGGGCGCGGCGAACGGGTTCTTCATCGTCTTCCGCGCGCTCCCGCCGTTCATCGTGACGCTGGCGATGATGACGATCGCGCGCGGCCTCGCCTACATATGGTCGGGGGGGAGGCCCATCAATGTGGTCGCGCCGGAGCTCGTCAAGATCAACAACACCCTGGTTGCGCGGATCCCGCAGCTGGCGACGTTCCTGATCCTCGTCTTCATCATCATGCTGATCCTTTTGCGGTTCACGTCGTACGGCCGCATCATCAAGGCGATCGGGTCCAACGCGGAGGCGGTGCGCCTCGCGGGCCTGCGCGTCAACCTCTACCGCTTCAGCGTGTACATCATCACCGGGTTCCTGTGCTCGCTCGGCGGCATCCTCGGCACGGTGCGCACGGGCGTCGGCTCCCCCGTCTTCGGCGAGGGGTATGAGCTGGACGCCATCGCCATGGTTGTCATCGGCGGCGCGAGCCTCTCGGGGGGCAAGGGCGACGCCGTCAAGACGATTGTCGGCATCTTCACCATCGGCATGATCTCCAACATCATGAACCTGATGAACGTGTCGCCCTACCTGCAGCAGGTCATCAAAGGCGTGATCATCCTCGCGGCCATCTATTCGCAGGCAATCACGAACAACAAGGGCAGGTTGGCGGCGTAAACGAAAGATGTGGGTTTGTTATTGAAGAAAACAAGGAGGCAAATATGAGCCAGTTACCGGAAATGATGAAGGCAGTGGTTGCTTATGCCCCCGGGGACTACCGGCTGGAGGAGGTGCCCGTGCCCCGCGCCGGGGAGGGCGAGATCATATTGAAGGTCGAGGCGTGCGGCGTCTGCGCGGGCGACACGAAGGCCTTCGCCGGCGCGCCGAGCTTCTGGGGCGGCGACGGGAGCCCGCCGTACATCAAGGCGCCGATGATCCCGGGGCACGAGTTCGTGGGGACCGTGGTCGAGGTCGGCGAGAAGGTGAAGGGGGGCTGGAAGCCGGGCGACCGCATCTGCCCGGAGCAGATCGTGCCATGCGGGGAGTGCATGTTTTGCAGGACGGGCCGGCACTGGATGTGCGAGAAGCACGACCTGTACGGGTTTCAGAATAATGTGAACGGCGGCATGGCCGAGTACGTGAAGCTGACGAGGGAGTCGATCAACTACCTAGTGCCGCCGGGCATGCCGGTCGAGCAGGCGGTGCTGATCGAGCCGTACGGGTGCTCGTGGCACTGCGTGGACCGCGCGAACATCCAGAACGTCGACACCGTGGTGCTGTCCGGCGCGGGCACGCTCGGGCTCGGCATGGTCGGCGCCATCCGCCAGAAGAACCCGAAAAACTTCGTCGTGCTGGACATGGTGGACGCGCGGCTGGAGAAGGCGAAGGCGTTCGGCGCGGACGTGGTCATGAACCCCGGGAAGGCGGACGTCGTGAAGGCGATCAAGGACATGACGGGCGGCTACGGCTGCGACGTGTACATCGAGGCGACGGGCCACCCGTCGAGCGTCCAGCAGGGGCTGGAGGCCATACGGAAGATGGGGACCTTCGTGGAGTTCAGCGTCTTCGGCGACCTGACGAGCGTCGACTGGAGCATCATCAGCGACCGGAAGGAGCTAAATCTTTTTGGCTCGCACCTCAGCCCTTTTTGCTATGATACTGTCATAGAGTGGATAGGAAATGGTAAAATGCCTACTGAGGGTGTCGTGTCGCATAAGGTTCCGCTGGAAGGGTTTCTGGAGGCGTTCCATTTGGCGAAGACCGGAGAGGACGGCGCGCTCAAAGTCGTATTGATGCCTGGTATGTGAAAATCGAGGTGGGAAGATGCAAAGAATATTGAATAATCCGGACAATATCGTTGAGGAGATGCTGTCGGGCTTCGTGCGGACGCACGGCGACATCGTGGAGGCCACGGACCACCCGCGTGTCATCAAGGCGAAGACCATCCCGCCCGGGAAGGTCGGCGTCGTGACGGGCGGCGGGTCTGGCCACAAGCCGGCCTTCGTCGGCTACATCGGCGAGAACCTGTGCGACGCGGTCGCGGTCGGCGAGATCTGCACGTCCCCGACGGCCGTCGCGTTCCAGAAGGCGTTCGAGGCGGCGGACCAGGGCAAGGGCGTCGCGTGCCTGTACGGCAACTACTCCGGCGACAACATGAACGTCAAGATGGCCGTGCGACAGGCCGCGAAGAACGGCATCGAGGTGAAGACGGTCGTGGCGAACGACGACGTCGCCTCCGCCCCGAAGGACGAGCGCGAGAAGCGCCGCGGCGTCGCGGGCGAGGTGCTGATGTGGAAGGTCGGCGGCGCGAAGGCGGCGCTCGGCGCGTCGCTGGACGAAGTGGTCGCGGCCGCGCAGAAGGCGATCGACCAGACGCGCAGCGTGGGCATCGGGCTGTCGCCCTGCACGCTCCCCGCGGTCGGCCACCCCAACTTCGAGATCAAGGACGGCACCATGGAGCTGGGCATCGGCCACCACGGCGAGCCGGGCATCGAGGTCGTCGAGCTCGAGACGGCGGACCGGATCGCGAAGCGCATGCTGGACATCATCCTGCCCGACTACCCCTTCCAGAGCGGCGACGAGGTCGTCGTGCTCACGTCGGGCCTCGGCGCGACGCCGCTGATGGAGCTCTACGTGCTCTACGACGAGGTCTACAAGCTGCTCGAGAAGGAAGGGATCCGCGTCTACAAGGCGTACACAGGCGACTACTTCACGTCGCTGGAGATGATGGGGGCCTCCGTGACCATCATGAAATTGGACGACGAGCTGAAGCAGCTCGTGGACATGCCCGCGTACAGCATGGGCTTCAAGCAGAAATAATACAATAGGAGGCCGAAATGCAAGCATTTGAAAACAAGAACGGCGCGCCGATTTTGCGCGGCATGGTGGAGACCATCCAGGAGAACAAGGACTACCTCGGGGAGATCGACGGGCTGATCGGGGACGGCGACCACGGGATGAACATGAACAAGGGCTTCAGCCTGTTCGGCGAGCGGCATCTGTCGGGCGACATCGCCTTCACGGACGGGCTCTCCGAGCTGGGCGCGGTGCTGCTCGAGGAAATCGGCGGCTCGATGGGGCCGATTTATGGTACAATCTTCATGGAAATGGCAGACGCGGGCGACGGGAACGACACCATAGACCTCGCGCTTTTCGCGCAGATGATGCGCGCGGGGCTGGAGGGCCTGGAGGCGATCGTCGACGCGAAGGTCGGCGACAAGACGCTGGTCGACACGCTCGCCCCGGCCGTGGACGCGCTGACCGAGGCGGAGGCGGAAGGCAAGGGCTTCGCCGAAGCGCTGCTGGCGGCGACGTTCGCGGCGAAGGAGGGCCAGGAGTCCACGAAGGACCTCGTGGCGAAATTCGGCCGCTCCAGCCGGCTCGGCGAGCGTTCCCGGGGCGTCATAGACGCGGGCGCGACCTCGTGCTACCTATTGCTGAAGTCCATGATGGAAGGGATCGCGAAACAGATCTGAAAAAGAGCATGTCCGTCACCGTAGTCGAGATAAAAAAACAAAACAGGAACGATATCTACTCGATCCTCCACAAAGAAGGGAACCTGTCAAAGCAGGAGATTGTCAACAGGCTGCGGCTCAGCCTACCGACGGTCACGATGAACATCAACGAATTGCTGGCCGAGAACCTCATCATCGAGAGCGGGTCGTCCGGCAACGCGGTTGGCCGCAAGGCCATACGTTATTCGATCAACAAGACGGCCAAGGTCGCCTTCGGCATCGACATCACCAAGCACCACATCACCGTCCTCTCCGTCAACCTCGCCGGGGAGACGCTCTCGCGCAACCGCGTCTACCGGCTGTTCTCGCTGAAGGAGTCGTACCACCGCTACGTCGGCGAGCTGCTGAGGGCGCAGGTCGAGGAGAACGGCTTCACGGACGACCAGATCCTCGGCGTGGGGATCGGCATCCCGGGCCTGACGACGACGCAGGGCCGCGAGATCTTCTACGGCATGACGATGATGAACTTCTGCGGCCTCAAGGTGGAAAACTTCGAGCGGTTCATCCCCTACACGTGCGCCTTCATCAAGGACGCGAACGCGGCCTGCCTCGCGGAGACGTGGCTCAACCCGGAGATGGACGACGCGTTCTACATCTCCCTGAGCAACTACGTCGGCGGCTCCGTGCGGCTGTACGGCGAGCCCTACGGCGGCGACGGCCCCCGGAGCGGCGAGGTCGGCCACATCCGCATCATCCCGAACGGCCGGAAATGCTACTGCGGCCAGAAGGGCTGCGTCGACCCGTACTGCAGCGCGCTGCGCCTGACCGAGGGCCTCGGCAAGGACGAGGACCTCGACATCTTCTTCAAGAAGCTCGAGCAGAAGGACCCCGAGTGCGAGAAGACCTTCACCACCTACCTGTACCACCTCGCCCTCGCCGTCAACAACACCCGGATGCTCTTCGACTGCAACATCATCCTCGGCGGCTACGTCGGCGCCTACATGGACGCGCACCTGGCCAAGCTCAAGGGGCTGCTCGCGAACCTGACCCCGTTCGAGGACAACGCGGACTACGTCCAGGTCTGCAAATGGAAGAGCGACGCCATCGCGGCCGGCGCCGCGATCCGCTACATAGACGAATTCATCAAAGCGATATAGGAGGAGGAATAATATAATATGAAAATTGCGATTGGCGGGGACCCGAACGCCTCCGCGCTGAAAACCGTTTTGATGGCGGAATGCGGGAAGCTCGGCCACGAGGTCGTGGACTTCGGGCACAGCGACGACATCTACGCGAACACGGCCATCCGCGTGGCGGAGGACGTCGCCGCCGGGCGCTGCGACCGCGGCGTGCTGGTGTGCGGCACCGGCATCGGCGTCAGCATCGCGGCCAACAAGGTCAAGGGCGCGTACGCCGCCCTGCTCGCGGACGTGTACTCCGCGCAGCGCGCGCAGCTCAGCAACAACGCCAACATCGCGTGCTTCGGCGCGTTCACGCTCGGCGAGAAGCTCGCCGTGGAGCTATTGAAAACCTGGCTGGGGCTCTCCTTCGACGAGGCCTCGCCCTCTGCGCCCAAGGTGGCGCGCTACAAGGAGTACGACGCCGCGCGCGGGTGACCCGCCGCGGCGCGCCTTTCTATACCGACCACGAGCTCAGGTACTTCTCCTGCTCCTTTGTCAACCTGTCGATCTTGACGCCCCAGGCCGCGAGCCGGGTGCGCGAAACGATGTCATCTATTTCGTTTGACACGTCGTAGACCTTGTTTTCGAGTTTCGCGTGGTTTTTCATCACGTACATCACCGAGTGGAACTGCACCGCAAACGACAGGTCCATGATCTCTGCCGGGTGCCCGTCCGCGCCCGCGATGTTGAGCAGCCGCCCCTCCGCGACCACGTGCACGCGCTTGCCGTTTTTCAGCACGAATGTCTCGATCGCCGCGCGGGCCGGATATCTGTCAACGCATTTCTTTGACAGTCCTTCCATGTCGATCTCGACGTTGAAATGCCCGGCGTTGCCGAGGATCGCGCCGTCCTTCATCTTCGCCATGTGCGCGAGCGTGATGACGTCCTTGCAGCCCGTCGCCGTGAGGAAGATGTCCCCGAGCGGCGCGGCCTGCTCCATCGGCATCACCTGGTAGCCGTCCATGCGCGCCTCCATCGCCTTGACCGCGTCGATCTCCGTCACGATGACGGCTGCCCCGAGCGCCGCCGCGCGCATCGCGATGCCGCGCCCACACCAGCCGTAGCCCGCGACCACGACCGTCTTCGACGCGACGATGAGGTTGGTGTTGCGCAGGATGCTGTCCCACACGCTCTGCCCCGTGCCGTAGCGGTTGTCGAACAGGTGCTTGCACCGCGCGTCGTTCACCGCGACCATCGGGAACTTGAGCAGCCCCTCGGCCTCGAGCGCCTTCAGCCGGATGACGCCCGTCGTCGTCTCCTCGCAGCCGCCCCACATCTCCTTCGCGAGGCCGGGCTTGACCGCGTGCAGCATGTGCGTCAGGTCGCCGCCGTCGTCGACGATGATGTTCGGGCGGTGCGAGAGGCAGTCCGCCGCATGCTTGAAATAACTCTTCTCGCTCTCGCCGTGGATGGCGAAGACGGGCACGCCGCCTACGGCCGGCCCGCCGTGGTCCTTCGCGTCCTGCCCCTTCGTGCGCCCCTTCGCGAGCGCCGCGGCCACGTCGTCCTGCGTGGACAGCACGTTGCAGCCCATCGCCTGCATCTGCGCCCCCGCCCACGTCAGCACGCGCACGAGGTAGGCCGTCTTCGCCTCCATGTGCACCGACAGGCTGATCTTCACGCCGGCGAGCGGCTTCTCCTTCGCGGGCAGCCCCGCGTACTTCTTCTCCATCGCGCGCAGCAGCGGCATGTGGTCGCGCACCCACGCGATCTTCCGCTCCCCGGAGGGCGCGAGCGAGATGTCCTTGATATCGTAGTTCATCGTTCACTTCCTTTCACTTTCCTTCCTATTATATAACAACATCACCCATCCGGGAATACGCTGGGAGCAAAATGATAAATCCTTCGAAAATTTATTAGAAAAAATATTATAATTTCTGTTTACAATTCGAATATAATGGTATTATAATAACAATACTACCGCCACGTTCTGATTTGTGGCATGTTATTAGGGGAACTCAAAAGAGCGAGTTGTTGCAATGATATCGAGTTGTATCCGTTTTTATATACGGCTAGTTTTCATTGGGGAAAAGTTGTAGTAAGCAGAGTGGGATGGAAACATGATGAGAAATTTGAAGGAAAAATTCACGGTCATCGCGATTGCAGCGATCCTCGTCGCCCAGGCGGTTGTGCCTGTCGGCGTACGGGCGAGCGGCGAGCAGCCGGCCGCGCCTGCGGAAACGCAGGCGGAAATGACGGACGGGGCGACGGGGGAAGCCGGGGCGGACGCGCCGGCGGACACGCCTGCGGGCGAGGATGCGCCTGACGGCGGCACGGCTCCCGTGGACATGACGGACGAGCCGGGGGACGTGCAGGTGGACGCGGAGCCGGACGAGCCCGGCGCCGTGCTGCCGGAGAGCGGCGCGGGCGCCGATGCGCAGGGGGTGCAGGCCTTCGGCGACATCGAGGCGCTGGACGACCTCATCGAGCCGCTCGGCGACGGCGACGTGGAAGTCTCCACGTGGGACCAGTTCAAGGCGGCGTACGACAACGCGGCCACCACGGCCATCTACCTCAAGAATGACATTTCCTATACCGGCAGCAGCACTACTTCCGATGCGGGGCTGTTCACGGCGCGCACGGCGGATCTGGTGATCGACGGCCGCGGCCATACGCTCGACTTCGGCAAACAAGTTGACAAGGGCCTCATCCTCGGCGACGTGGGCAACATCAATCCGCCCAGGCAGTTCATCGTCAAAAACCTCGTCGTGAAGAAAAACAGCTTCAAGAGCAATGGTACCGACGACTACAACAAGGCGTCGCACTTCATCATCCACCGCAACGTCAAGCGGAGCACGGGGATCAATGCTTCGGACGAGGCAAACACCTACGGCTGGAACATCACGCTCGAAAACGTATCAAGCGCAGCGGGCGCCACGGCACCGCTCGTCAACGTGCCAAACTCCCTGCTCAATTTCAAAGGCACGAACGTTTGGACGTCGAACGGCGGCTACAGCACCAATCAGGGCGAAGACAAAGGCCATATCAACGTGGCCGCAGTGCACTTTTTGGAAAACTCCGATACGACGCTCAACCTTATCGGGCAGGCCGTCGGCATCAACCTGCAGGGTAGCGCTCCGACGCTCGACATCTCCCGGCAGTTTGCCGCGCATCAGAACGCCAAGGTGGTCATCAACAAGACCAATCCGGACGATGCCAACAGCCATGGCGGCGCGCACGCGGCCGTCACGCTTGGGCATCCGGGTTCGACCACCACGCATGGCGGTAGCGCCACGGTGGCCATCCTTTCCGGCGCGGACGTGCAGATCCGCTCCAACGGCTACGCGGACGGCAAGACGGGCGACAGCCGGTGGTACGACGCAGCGTTCAGCGTCAACGGCAAGACCGGTTGGATGCAGGTCGGCACGGATGGCCCTGCCAAGTTCTCGGTCATCGTGACGGGCGGGCGCGGTAGCGCGGTCAACCTCAACATCCCGAACGCGACCTACGCCTTCTATTCGCCGGGCACGGAAGTGTATTTTGAAGCGCGGCGCAGCTACGGATCCGGCTATAATGCTGTCGGTGCTGTTGTAAACGTGCTACAAACTTCCAATATTCAAGGCTATCAAGGCGCCAGCTTCCAGATTGAGCGTAAAGCGCCGGATGATGTCGACCGCATGTGGAAATATGACTGGAACAACTGCGGCGACGGCAGTCGGCATATGGCGGGCATCTATTTCAGCAGTAACAAAAACACTTTTGCCTTTACAGAAGGGGCGGTTTGCTATATTCACAACGCAGGAGACCAAGAGGAAAACGCCACTCATCTCAACCGTGCGGACAGTTGCGGCATCCTCTTTGATTTGAGCAACGACAATGCGGTGACGGTTTCCGGCTACAAATCAGCGATGGAGATTTACGCGGATAACGGTCCCGCGATTTTCAACAACAACGGTTACAACTTCAAACTAAACCTCGGACCCGAGTCCATCTTCGTCGCCCACGGCGCGCCGCAGCTCCGCGAAGCGGACGACGGCGTCATTGATGGTTACAACTATGCCTTTACGATGGACCAGCCCAGGTATTTTGACATCGCGTCCACGTCCAAAAATCTGGGATGGCTCGGCACAACGGAGTCCGGGGACATGGGGCCGCCGGCGCTTTCCATGTGGAAATACCTTGGAGGTAACAACTACATCAACATGAAACAAACGGCGTTTCGCGTCTGGGATATTCAGCAGGGTGCCACCCCTGTCAACTCTTGGACTCCGAAAAGCCCAAACCCAAACGTGGACGGCTACGAAAAAGGCCGCGCGTTCGAAACCACGGCGGATCATGCCTACTATGTTGGCGATTACTATTTTGATGTCCCGGCTTACGGCGCCAATTTGACACAGGTGGCGGATTGGCGCACGGTCGATTCCGCCTTGACGGTGCCCGGATTTTCCTCGCGCTTCCATATCGGCGGTTTGGCGCGTATCTCCGCCAACAACGCGCCGCCGTATATCAAGGACATCGTGCCGATCGAAAATACGGACAAAAAGCTCGGCGTCATCGTCTACGTGCCGGAGGGGCTTGACGACGTCGGCAAGCCGGCGGATACGGGCGACTCGACGGTCATCGTCGCCGAATACGACCGCAACGGCAATCCGACGGGCCGCACATTCTCCGCCTCGACGCAGGCGTCGGCGGATCTGTACGGGACGACCTACGAAGGCATCGCCATCGTCGACCTCGGTGATTTTGCAAAAGAGGGGTATTCCTATCGCGTCTCCGATGTGTGGCGCGGACGCCCGGAGCAAAATCATGCCTATGCGATTCACGCGGATCTGGCGCGGCGTCCGGACTCGCTCGGCGGCTCGGTCACGGTCACGGACTCAGTGGCTCCGAAACCTCTGACAGTCGAGACGGATCCGCTGTACGCAAACCGCTCCCTGCTCGAGGGTACGTGGAGCGTTTACGCAAACAACAACGGTGACCGGGAGCTTGCGGGCTCACTCGCGCCCGTGAAGCTCATCGCCGCGAAGAACGGCGAGATCATCAAGAACGCGGGCGGCGCGGTCGTCGAGGGCATGCTGAATCCGGACGGGACATGGCGCTACGACATCCCGTCCAATATCCAGCTTGCGGCAAACGACGAGATCCGGCTGCTGCTGACGGATACGCACGGCAACCAAAACCCGCTTGCGGACACTGTCTATCATGACGACACGCTCCCCGGCGGCGCGAAGGTGATCGTGGAGGCGGCACGGTACGACATCACGGGGACAAACGCCGTGCTTGGCCTCGAGCAGGCAAAACAGGTGAAGACCGCGGCCGACCTGATCGCGGTTTTGAAAGCGAAGGGCGTTGACTACACGAAACCCGGAAGCGACAAATCGACGGCCATCGAAGTGGTCGCCGACAAGACAAATTATTTATACGGGGACAAAGCGCAACCGGGCGACTATACGGTGCGCCTCTGCATCACGGAGAAGCCGGTGTTCGTGGAGGAATTCACGGTGCATGTGACGTCGGCGCCGTACGTCGAACAGGGACAAAACTACTTCATCGAATACACGCCGGTGACGACGCGCCACAACCTGGCGGCGGCGGGTGCCGTGGACGGTGCGACGCTCATAGCGGACGCGCAGGTGGCTTCGTTCAAGATCGAAAGCTGGGACGGCGGCAAACTCCAGACATCGAATGCGACGACGGTGTTTGACAGCAAGGACTTCCACGCGAATACGGCGGATTATGACGATGTGTTCATCGTGCATGTACAGCAGGAACCTGCTACGAAGGCGCAGGTGCCGTGGTATGTCTATGACGGGAAGGCGCCCGTGATCAGCGGGGCGGATCCCGTGAGCGTTCCGCTGGGTGGGTCGTTTGACCCGGCCGCGGGCGTGTCGGCGAGCGACGACTTCGACGGTGACGTGACATCCGGGATCCAGATCTTCCTCGGCGACCGGAACAGCAGCGCGGCCTATGGCGGCGCGAACGCGATCGATACGTCCTCGAAGGGGCTCTACTGGGTCACGTACCGCGTGACGGACAGCGACGACCATGAGACGGTCGTGGAGCGCACGGTGGCGGTCGGCTATGCCGTCGGCAGCAAATACATCCTCGACGCGGAGGACTTCTCGGTGTCCTCGGGCGACATCCCGGCGGACGACGCCGCGAAGGACGCGCAGATCAAGTCGCTATCCGGGGCGCAGGCCTGGAACATCTCCGACCACCAGCCGGCGAACGGCGTCGTGAAGGTGGCGGACAAAAAGAAATACACGAAGCTGGCGAAAAATCAGGCGGAAAAGACCGAAGAGGTCGTGCTGGGCTGCGAGGGCGACGACCAGCTGAGCATGCCCGTGCAGGCGCACATCGTCGGCGGCATTATTGAAGGCGTGCTGTGGGAGGACCTGAACGCGGACGGCGTGGTCGGCGGCGACGAAAACAAGCGGTTCGCCGGCAAGACGGTGAAACTGTTCAAGGAAAGCGACCTCGTGCACCCGGTGCAGACGACGTTCACGGAGAGCGACGGCTCGTTCTCGTTCGCGGTCTGCGACGGCAAATACGTGGTGCAGTTTGCAAATCTCTCGCCCTACGCCCTGACGAACACAGACACGGCGACCCGCATGAGCGAGGCGCTGGTGGTCGACTACGACCAGTCCGGCTCGTATGTCATCACGCGCAACGGCGGCTATGCCTGGCCGGACACGGATGGCTTCGGGAGCAATTTCGCAAAAGAGGTCTGGAACCCGGAAAAGGAAGGCGGCGCGGGCTATGACACCGGGCGGACGGTGACCGACAGCACGGAGGTGCTGGAGTACCGCCTGTCCTTCACGCTGCCGGAGGACCTGTCCGGCTACGGCGAGCTGAAGATCCGCGACATCATGGACGTGAACCTCGACTATGCGCAGGACGTCAAGGACGCGGCCGTCGTGAAGATCAACGGGCAGAAGGTCACGCTCAAGAACGGCGACGTGCAGACGGGCGTGTTCAATGACAACGGGACGCTGCTGCAGACCGTCACCTACGGCATCACGGATTTCGAGGGGCTCGAGGGCGCGACGGTGGAGTTCATCCTGAAGGCGCGGCTCGTGAAGCTGGGCGATGAATGGCCGACGGCGGTGACGAACCGCGGGCAGCTCATCCTGAACCCGGACTATGAAGGGGACGAAAGCGAGCTCGACGAGGGCGAGGAAGGCGGCGAGGCGCCGGAGGACGTCTGGCAGACGGGCCCGGCCATCGACAACACCGGCCGGATCTTCGGTATCGCGTTCGTGGACGCAAACTGCGACGGGCTGTACAACACGGCGGACGGCGACACGGCGCTGGGCGGCGTCGGCGTTGTGCTCTACAAATGGAACGGGCAGAAATACACGGCGGCCGAAGGCGGCGTCCAGACGACGAAGCCGGACGGCACGTACCGCTATGAGGTCGGCGAAGGCCTCTATCAGCTGCGCTTCGTGACGCCGCAGGGCGATCGCGGCATCACGACGGCCGCGCCGAACGCGGGCGTGAACGGGCTCGTCGAGGGGATATCCATCGAGCTGGGCGAAGCCGCCGTGCAGACGAAGCGCGTCGACGTCGGCTACGGGACGCCGAAGGACGACATCGCGCTGGATCTGCGCAAGAGCTTTGAGAAGCTCGTCAAGACGAGCGACATCGAGGGCGGCGCCGTGTACGGCTCAAACTACACGGTGACCGATTTCAACGAAATGCTCCAGTACAAGATCCGCTTCGAGGTCCCGGAGAGCCTCGCGGGCTTTGCGAACATCAAGATCAAGGACGTCATGAGCGACGGGCTGCGGCTCGCGGACGTGAGCGGGATGGATTCCGCAGACGCATGGAATGTGAAGCTGATGGTCGGCAATACCGAGGTGACGGAATGCACGAGGGTCCAGAGCGGCAGCGAAGTCTCGTTTACGTTCGACCCCGAGCTGATCGGAAAATACCTCTCCGGCCACGAGAAGAAGCCGGGCGGCAACGCGACGGAAGTGTATATGATCGTCCGTGCGTCGCTTGCGCAGGACGGGGAGGGCAACTACCCGACCGAGGCCACCAACAAGGGCTACCTCATCGTGAACGGCATGACGCCGGACGGGGAGAAGGGCCTGGAGCTGCCCGTCGCGGGCATGCCGCCGGAGATCACGCTGACGGAGCGCCCGCTCGTGATCCGGCAGACGGCCGCGCCGCACGAGATGACGGACGCGGAAATCAAGGCGAAGCTCAAGGTGGAAGACGACTATGACGATCTGACGGCGGATGATGTCAGCTACACGCTGGCGGGCGGCGTCACGTCGATCGACACGCGGTATGTCGGCGTCTACAGCGCGACCTACACGGTGAGCGACAGCCAGGGCAACGAGGCCGAGCCGAAGACGCGGGCCATCGTCGTCACGGACGGCAGGTATGTTATTGATGAAAACGCGGGCGTCGTCATCGGCGCGCGGAATTTCGCTGCGGAGAAGAACGCCGTGGACGGCTCCGACGCGCAGGTGCTGCTGTGGTCCTTCGCGGAAGCGTTCGATTTCGACGGCGCGGCCATCGAGGCCATCACGGTTGCGAAGCCGCAGGACTACACGGCGAACCCCCAGCCGAAGGCGTACGCGTTTACGCTGGCGGCGACGGGCGCGGAAGGCAAGGAAGCGCGCAAGGAGATCACGGGCACGGTCATCGACGGCCATGTGGACACGGGCGTGAAGGACAGCAAATACGCGGTCTACGCCTACGATTTCTCCGTGACGAACACGGTCGCGGCGAAGATCCTCGCGAAGGATACGGACAAGCAGCTGATCGAACAGGCCCGCGCGGGCATCGTGCTGCTGACGCCGGACGCAAACCCGGACGCGAAGGCGACGGTCAAAGACCGCGGCGGTTTCGCGGCGACGGCGAAGGCGAACCCGGGCTACCTGGTCGTCTACGGCGTGGACAAGGACAGCGCGCGCGGCGTGGAGGCCGACGGGGCCGTGACGGCGGACCAGCCGCCGGTGCTCTCGGTGACGACGCCGGTGGAGGTGGCGAAAGGCGCGGCCTTCGACCCCATGGCGGGCGTGAGCGCCGTCGACCCGGAGGACGGGGTCCTCACTTCCTCGGTCACGGTGTCCCGTGACGGCGGGGACTATGCGCAGCATCCCATCGACACGGACGCGGTCGGCATCTACGCGCTGACCTACAGCGTGACGGACGAAGGCGACAACACGGTGACGGCGCCAAGGATCGTCGTGGTGAACGACGGGCGCTATGTGGTCGGCACGGACCGGGTGCTCACGGCGCACGGCTTCGTGACGAAGCTGTCCGATGTGACGGACGACCCGGCGGGGATCAAGGCGGAGATCTTGAGCAAGTCCGGCGCGAAGCTCTACGACGGAAAGACCGGCGCGGAGGTGCAGGCGGTTTCCGTCGCGAAGGACGGCGGCTACAAGAAGGAAGCCGGCGAGTACGCGGGCATCGAGATTGAGGGCGTGAACACGGTCAACCCGCCGACGGCGCTGAAGAAGGGCGTCACGGCCAAGGTCGTGGACGCGGAAGAGATCACGACGGGGCCCGGGGACGCCGAGACGGGCGACAACTACAGCCTCTGGGCAAACAATTTGACCTTTACGACGGCGGAGGCGCACGCGCTCCTCGCGATGGCCGGCGCGGACGCGCAGATCATCGCGCTGGCGAAAGCGGAAGCGGTGCACATCCTCGCGGACGGCACGCTGGCGGACGCAACGGCCACCGTCGCCGACCGGGGCGGCTTTGAAGCGAAGGCGGGCCAGTACACGGTGACGTTTGCCGTGCAGGAGACGCGGGCGGGGAATGATTATTCCGTGAAACTGCCGATCCTCGTCACGGTCGGCGAAAGCGAGCTCCCGACGCTTACCATGAACAAGCCGCAGGTCTACCCGATCAGCAGCGAGGCGGGCAAGTTGACGGATGCGCAGATCCTTGCGGGCGTCAGCGCGGAGGACAGCCTCGGGCACGACCTCACGGGGGACGTGGAGTACACGGCCGTGAACGGCGGGGCCATCGAGATCCCGGCGAACGTGGCGGGCGTGACGCAGGTGAGGTACACCGTCACGGACGCCGTGGGCGGCTCGCGGACGGACACGCGCGCGATCATCATCGACGACGGCAGCTTTGTCTGGGACGAGGAGTATATTTTGCAGGCGAAAAACTTCGTGATCGAGGCGAAGGACGTCGTGGCGGGGGCGGCGCAGATCAAGGCCGAATCCGACGCGAAGGCCTGGAACACGAAGGGCGAAAGCGTAGACGTCGACGTGACGGACAACGGCGGCTATGCGGCCGCAGAGGGCGCGTATACGCCGACCCTCGCCGTGGCGGCGCACAGGGATCTGAGCAAGCAGATCACGGCGCTCGTGCTCGGGAGCGGCTGGACGCTGGGCGACCGGTACGCGATCTACGCGCACGATTTTGAAAAAACCATCAGCCAGGTCACCGGCACGCCGGAAGAGGCCAAGCAGGCCGCGGAGGCGAAGGCCGTCTGCATCGATGTGATGCACGGGGACTTCGGAAAGCCTGCGGATGTGGACGTGGCGGAGCTGGGCGGCTATGAAACGGTACACGCCGGGAGGTACACTGTCGTCTTTGAAGTCAAGGCGGAAACGGCCACGAAGGCGCGGGTCACGGCGGACGTGGACAACGGGGAGATCCCGGTGATCGCGTTCTCAGAGCGCCCGCTCGTCGTGGAGCAGACGCCGGTGTCGCACGAGATGACGGCGGCGGAGATCAAGGCCGCGCTCTCGGTCAGCGACGCGGAGGACGGGGTGATCCTGCCCACTTCGGTCAAGTACACGCTGGCGAACGGCGTGTCGGCGATCGACACGAAACACGTGGGCGTGTACAGCGCGACCTATACCGTGAAGGACAGCCACGGCAACGACGCCGTGCCGGCGACGCGGGCGATCGTGGTCACGGACGGCAGGTATATTATTGATGAAAACGCCGAAGTGATCCTCGGGGCGCGCAACTTCGCGGCGGAGCGGGAGGTCGTGGACGGCAGCGCGACGCAGGTGCGGTCGTGGTCCTACGCGGAGGCGTACGACTTCGACGGCGCGGATATCACGGCGTCCGTCGTGGTCTCGATGCCGCAGGGCTATGGCGCGAAGCCGGCGCCCGGCGCCTATGACTTCACGCTGACGGTCTCCGGGGTGGGCGGCCAGTCAGCGAGCAAGGACATCACGGGCACGATCAAGAGCGGCCACGTGGACCCGGGCGTCAAGGACAGCAAATACGCGGTGTACGCGAGCGACTTCTCCGTCACGACGACGGAGGCGGCGGACATCCTCGCCGACACGACGCAGCAGCGGTTCATCGACGAGGCGAAGGCGGGGGTCATCCTGCTGACGCCGGATGCGGACCCGGCGGCGAAGGTGACGGTCAAGAGCCAGGGCGGCTTTGAAGCTGTGGTGAACACGGCGGGCTACCCGGTCGTCTACGGCGTGGACAAGGACAGCACGCGCGGGGTCTTGATCAAGGCCTTCGTGACGGCGGACACGCCGCCGGTGCTCACGGCGACGACGCCGGTTGAGCTGGAAGTCGGCACAGGCCGCGTCGTCAAGGACGGCGTAGCGACGGATATTGTTTTCAACGCGCAGTCGACGGGCGTCGTGGTCTTCGACAAAGAGGACGGCGCGGCGATCGCGGACGCGCTGGTCGTGACCGGCACGGTCAACACGGCGAAGGCGGGGCTCTACAACCTGTCCTACAGCGTGACGGACGCGGGCGGCAGCACGGCGACGGCGCAGCGCGTGGTGGTCGTGAACGACGGGCGTTATGTCGTGGGCGCGGAGCGCGTCCTGTATGCGAAAGGCTTCGTGACGAAGCTCGACGACGTGACGGACGGCGCCTCGCAGGCGGACATCGATGCGGACATTCTGGCGAAGTCGGGGGCGAAGGTCTACGACGGGACGACGGGCGCGACGATCGACGTGGTGAGCGTGTCCCGGGACGGCGGCTACAAGAAGGAAGTCGGCCTGTATGACGGCATCGAGATAGAAGGCATCGATACGAACAGCCCGGGGGCGCTGCTCCACAAGGGCATCGCGGCGGAGGTCATCGACGCGGAAGAGCTCGTGACGGGCCCGGTCGACCCGGCGAAGGGCGACAGCTACGCGATCTGGGCGAACCACCTGACGCTGACGACGGCGGAGGCACAGAAACTGCTTGCAGACGGCGACGATGCGATCATCGGCGCGGCGGGCGCCGACGCGAGGCACATCCTCGCGAGCGGGGCCATCACGGGCGCGACGGTGGATGTGGCCGACCTCGGCGGTTTGAAAGCGGAGAACGGCGAATACGATATCGTCTTCGGCGTCTACGAGACGCTGGCCGGGGGCACCTACAAGGTGACCGTGGCGGTCACGGCGACGGTGGGCGACACGCCCGCGCCGACGCTGACGATGAACAAGCCGCAGGTCTACCAGAAGGCCACTGCGAAAGGCAACCTGACGGACGAGCAGATCCTGGCGGGCGTCAGCGCGCGGGATAGCCTCGGGCGCGACATCACGGATGGCGTGGCCTACACGGCGACGGACGGCAGCGAGATCGCGATCCCGGCGGACGTGGCCGGCGTGACGCAGGTCAAGTACACGGCGACGGATAGCGTGGGCGGCAAGAAGAGCGACACGCGCGCCATCATCGTGGACGACGGCAGCTTCGACTGGGATGCACATTACATCCTGAGCGGCAAGAGCTTCGTCATCGCGAAGGGCGATGTGGCCACCTCCGACAAGGAGAGCCAGATCCTCGCGGAGTCCGGCGCGGCGGCTTGGGACACGAAGGGCGCGGCGAAGACGGCGGCGGTGCAGACCGGCGGCGGATACACGGCGGCGGCGGGGACCTACACCCCGGTGCTGACGATCAGCGAATACCCGACGATGACGAAGACCGTGAAGGCGCTCGTCTATGACGACAGCCAGGGCGGCAACGGCACGAACGGCGACAAATACGCGATGACGGCGAAGGGCTTCCGCCTCAACATCCGCGAGGCGAAGGCGATGCTGGCGCTCTCGAGCGACGCAGAGGGCTACCTCGCGGCGCTGAAGGAGGCGAAGAACGCCAATGTGAAGAGCTACCAGCGGACGAACGGCCTCACGGAGGCGGGGACCATCGCGCTTGAAAGCGACGGCGGCTTCTCAGAGGTGGGCGCGGCATCGCTTGTGGACGGCTATGAGCAGACGTTCACGCTGACCTTCCGCGTGGCGGAGGAGCCGGAGACGCAGATCTCCGTGGCGATGCTCGTCTCCAACGCGAACAAACCGGTGCTGCATGTGCCGGCGGTCAAGCAGATCCCGGTCGGCGGCGCGTTCCCGGTGGGGGCGCAGGCGGACACGGAGCCGTCCTACATGCAGGGCGTGTTCGCGACGGACGAAGAGGACGACAACGCGGCCCTGTCCGCCGGCATCTCCTTCACGGGCACGGTCGACGCGGAAAAAGAAGGCTTCTACAAGGTGACGTACACCGTGACGGACAGCGACGACAACACGGTCGCGAAGAGCGGCATGGTGCTCGTCGGCGACTCCTGGGTGATCGACCCCGACGGGGAATATGCCATCAACGCGAGCAGCTTCACAAAGCGGCTCGGCCAGGTGACAGGCTCCGAGGAGGAAGCCGTGCGGTATGCAGGGGCGGTCGCGATCGACTTGCGGCAGACGCTGGCCGGCGGCGAGGACAACCCGGGCTTCGGCGCGGCGGTGCCGGTGTCGGTCGCCGACTTTGGCGGGTACGATGATTGCGTGCACGGCATGTTCGACATCGTACTGGCGGTCACGGACAAAGAGACGGTGACGATACCGGTGAAGGCCACGGTCATCCCGGGCTCGTTCCCGACGCTCGTCGTGCCGCCGGTCCGGCAGATTGCCAAGGGCGCGGTGTTCGGCGACGCGGAATACAGAGCCGACGTGTCGGCCTCGGATGAAGAGGACGGCGACCTGACCGCGCAGGTGGCGTACGGCGAAACGGTCGTGCCGGGGGCGGAAGGCTTCTATGTCGTGCCCTACACGGTGACGGATTCCGACCACAATGCGGTGGCGGCGTCCAGCGTGGTGCTCGTCGGCGACGAATGGGTACTGGGCGACGGCTATGCGATCCGCGCGGTCGACTTCACGAAGACGCGCGGCCAGGTGAGCGGCACGGACGAGGAAATGCTCACGTCTGCGGAAGTGTGGGCGGTCTGCACGGATCCCTCGATGGAGGACTTCGGGAAAGCCGTCGAGGCAAAGGTGAAAGACAACGGCGGGTATTGCTCGACCGTGGGCACCTACAACATCACCTTCGCGGTCTCGGATCGTGACAGCGTGACGACGCAAATCAAAGCGATGGTCTGCACCGGCGAGGAGCCGATCCTGACGGTGCCCGCGGTGAAGCAGATCGCCGTCGGCGAAACGTTCGGCGAAGCGGAGTACCGGGATGGCGTGACGGCCGATGACCATGAGGACGGCGACCTGACGGCGGCGGTGAAGTTCGACGCGCCGGTCAACCCGGACAAAGCCGGGTACTACAAGGTAAACTATGAAGTCACCGACAGCGACTTCAACACGGTGAAGAAATCCTGCATCGTGCTCGTCGGCGACGAATGGGTCGTGGCGGACGGCTACGCGATCCGCGCCTATGGCTTCTCGAAGCGTGTCGGCCAGGTGCTCGGCACTGCGGAAGAGCTGATCAGCACGGCGAAGGCGCAGGCGGTCTGCGTGACCCAGGACAGCCAGGACTTCGGCAAGGCCGTGCCGGTGCTCGTGAAGGACGACGACGGCTATATCGCGGACCACCTTGCAAAGAAGGCAGGCACGCACAGCGTCGTGTTCGCGGTCAAAGCGAAGCAGACGGTCCGGACGACCGTCCGGGTGAAGGTCGAAGCCGGCAACCCGCCGAAGCTGAACGTGCCGGCGACGCGCACGCTGCAAGCGGACGACTCGTTCAACGCCATGGACGGCGTGACGGCGACGGACGTCGAGGACGGCAACCTCACAAGCCGCGTGACGTTCACCGGGTTCGTGGACACCAGCAACGGAGGCACGTACCGCGTGACCTACACGGTCGTCGACAGCGACTACAACGAAGTGACGGCGGTGTGCGATGTGAAGGTCGAGAAGAAAGAGGAGCCGGTCGCCGCAGTGCACCATTCGCACTCGGAGACCATCCTGAGGGAAGTGACGGAGCGCATCATCGAGACGATCCGCGAGGTCGCGCCGGAGCCGATCAAGGAGCTCCTGCCGCAGCCCGAAGTGATCGCGCCGGATGAGACGCCGCAGGCGATGCCGGTGGAGCCCGACCCGTCCTGGGCGCTGCTCAACCTGATCGCGTCCCTGTTCGGCCTGGCCTTCCTCTTCCTCGTCTTCCGCAGGAAGCAGATGATCGAGAAGGTGGAAGAGAAGCAGCGGAAGAAGGCGAAGCGCTTTGCGATCGGCGTGTTCCTCGCGGCGGCGGCAAACATCATCTTCTTCGCGGCGACGGAGCCGATGCTGACCAACCCGGTCGTGGTCGGGGACCGCTACACGGTCTGGAGCTTCGTGATCCTCGCGGCGACCGTGGCGCTGACGATGCTGACGGCGAAGTACGCGACGGAAAAAGCGGAAGAAGAAGCGCCGGAAAACGAAGAGATGAAAGCGCTCATCGACTATGTTTGAACCAGATGCCGCAGGCGCCCTCTGAGGAAACCATGCAGGGGCCGACGGCGTGAGCGGGCGTGCAGGATGCGCCGAAGAGCGGGCAGGCGTCCGGGTCGATACGGCCGAGGATGACCTCCCCGCAGCGGCAGCCCGGTGGCAGGGAATCCTGCGAAGCCTGCAAATCCGTTAGATCTTGAGGATCATGCGAACCCGAAGGTGGTTCCCCGGACGCGTTCCCCACAGCGCCAAAGGAGAACCGCCTTCTTTCCTGTTTCAGGGCGTAGCCGGACGCGGGGATCGTCCCGAGGCCGCGCCACGGCGTATCCTCTTTTTCAAACCATTGCTCGATGAGGGCGAGGGCTTTCGGGTTGCCCTCCTCGGAAACCGCCTCCGGGTAGAGGTTCGTGACCGCGCCGGGGCGGCCTTCGTTTCGGATGGCGAGGGCGTCTATGGCGCACCGGTGCACCGCCTCGAGGATATGCCGCGCTTCGAACCCCGCGACGACGAACGGCTTGCCGTATTTTTCCGCGAGCGGCTCGTAGGCGCGGCTGCCCGTGATCACGCTGACATGGCCGGGGCAGAGGAAGGCGTCGACGTCCTCCCCGATGGCGCAGATGTAGTCGATCGCGCTGAGCGCGGATTTCAGCGCCGGCAGGAGGCGGATGTTGGAGAGCCCCCGCTCGTCCGCTTCCTCCATGAGCAGCGCGTAGGCCGGGGCCGTCGTCTCGAAGCCGACGGCGGCGACGACGTATTCCGTGCCCGGGTTTTCCTCCGCGAGCGGCAGGACGTCGAAGGGCGCGTACACCATGCGGACGTTCGCCCCCGCGCCGAGCGCGTCCGACAGCGTCGTGCCCGCGCTCCCGGGCACTTTCAGCATGTCGCCGAAGCTCGCGAGGCAGGCCTGGGCGCCGCCGCCTGGCGTCCCCGCGACGCGGAGGCACGCGTCGATATACGATGTCGGCGTCACGCAGACCGGGCAGCCCGGCCCGGACACGAGCCGGATGCCCGGGGGCAGAAAAGAGCGGATGCCACTCTTCATGATCGCGGCCGTATGCGTGCCGCACACTTCCATGATCTTCAGCGGCGGCCCGTCGTAGCCCCGCAAAAACGCGATTTTCTCGTTCAAAGGATGTCCTCGAAAACCTCCAGGATGCCGCGGGCCTTCTCTTCGTCCATCGCCTCGATGGCCATGCCCGCGTGCACAAGCACATAGTCGCCGACCTCCACGTCCACGACGCCGATGTTGACGTTCACCACATTCCCTCTGAAATCCACCCGGGCCGTCCGCCCGTCAATCTGTTCCACCCTGCCGGGATAAGCTACACACATACCAAACTCCAAACACGATAGCGGTCCCCATCAGTTTATCATATCAGGTCACTACTTTGTTGCCGACGCGATGCCGCGGTATTCTAATACAGTTTGACGGGAATATATTTCGCGTAATTCTTGAAATCTTTGTCCAGGGTGAAGATGAGAAGCTCGTTTCTTGCGGCGACGGCGCAAAGGAGAAAATCCGTATGCGAACCCTGGATGCCTCTTTTCCTGCACGTGTTGAAGTATTCGGCTGCGAGCTCATAGTCTTTGGTTTCGACCGCATAGTCTTCAAGCGCCGAGAGCGTCTGCTTGAGATTTTGGTGATGTGTAAGTCAAGATTTCCGGTCAGCTCAAACTCCAATTATACGGACGCGATACAGTCGATGAATTTCCGGAACGCGGTCGGGAGGGCGTGGGTTTCTGTCAACTCCTCCGGGCTGACGAAGCGCAGGCCGCCCTGCTTCGCCGTCGCCGTCGTGCCCGCCCCGCCGGCCTCCTCCACATCCACCACATAGCTCCGCATCCGCCACCGGATATGCGTGAAGACATGCGTGTGGGACAACCCCTTTTTTGCGCATAACGGTTTCACGCCGAGCCCCTCGGCGAAAGCCAGCGCCTCCGCCTGCGACAGCCTCTGCTCCACGTTCGGAAACTCCCAGAGCCCCGCGAGCAGCCCCGTGTCCGGCCGCTTGCGGATGGCGACATCGCCGTCGCCCGTGCGGAGGATCAGCACCGTGACGTCCACCTCGCGCTTCTCCTTCTTCGGTGCGCGGACGGGCAGATCCGCCGCCGTGCCGTGCGCATACGCCCGGCAGCCCCCGGCCAGCGGGCAGACGCTGCAGCGCAGGGCGCCGCTCGGCAGGCAGACCACCTCGCCGAGCTCCATGAGCCCCTGTGTCAAGTCGGACGGTTTGACGCCCCGGTAGCCGTACACGGCCTCCAGCGCCTCCGTCACGCGGCGCTTCACAGAGGGCTCCGTCACGGGCTCGAAGCGCTCCGCGTACCGCGCGCACACCCGCAGCACATTGCCGTCGACGGCCGGGGCCTTCCGGCCGAAGCAGATCGAGGCGATGGCACCCGCCGTATAGTCCCCGATGCCCGGCAGCGCGCGGATACCCGCCACGTCATCCGGAAAGACGCCGCCGTGTTCCCCGCAAACCACCTTCGCCGCGCGGTGCAGGTTGCGCGCACGGCTGTAATACCCGAGCCCCTCCCACAGCTTGAGGAGCCGCTCCTCATCCACCGCCGCCAGATCCCGGATCGTGGGCAGCTCCGACAGGAACCGCTCGTAGTAGGGGATGACGGCCTCGATGCGCGTCTGCTGCAGCATGATCTCCGAAAGCCAGACATGGTAGGGATCCGCGTCGCGCCGCCACGGGAGCGGCCGCGCGTTTTCCCGGAACCACGCGCAGAGCGCTATCGCATCAGCGCGAGATAGCATTGCCCGACCGCGATCCCGCCGTCGTTCGGCGGCACGTGCACGTTGTAGAAAACCTCGAAGGCGTCGCCGCGCAGCAGGCGGAGCGCCTCCTCCATGAGGATCTTGTTTTGGAACACGCCGCCGGACAGGCAGACCTGGCCGATGCCGTGCGCGCCCCGCGCCAGGCGGCACTGCGAAAGGATGGCAGCCGCCACGCGCTCATGGAACAGGAGCGCGAGCCGGTCCGGCTCCTCCGCGCTGCCGTGCAGGGCGCGTTCCGCCGCGTTTTCGAGCATCGAGGCGCACTGCCCTTCGTAAGCGTTCACGGGGCAGATGCCGAGCATCGCCGCCGCCGCGTCGAAGAGCCGGCCCATGCTCGAGCTGCGCACCGTGTTCACGCCGGCCGCGATGGCCCTAAAGACGGCGTCGGTTTCCGCCGCGCCCCATTGCCGCTCGGCGACGGCGTTCCGTTCGCAGAAAGCGAGGATCTCCTCAAGGTTGATGTGGAACTCTGCCGCCGGTGCACGCGAAGTGTCCGAAGGCCCCGAAGGCGCCGAAGCGCCAGGCGCCCCCCCGCCCCGGTACGCCACCGCCGCCTTCCACGCGTCGCGCATCGACTCGTCGCCGCCGAGCATCGCTGCGCAGGCGAGGTGCGAAAACCGCTCAAAGCCGCCCCCCTCGCAGACGAGCACCTCGCCGCCCCAGACCGTGCCGTCCGTGCCGTACCCCGTCCCGTCGAACGCGACGCCGATCACAGGCCCCGTGAGCCCGTGCTCCGCCATGACCGACGCGATGTGCGCGTGGTGGTGCTGCACATGCAGCACCGGCAGCCCGTGCGCGGCCGCGTAGCGCTCCGCAAACTGCGTCGGGAAATACCGGGGGTGCAGGTCGCAGGCGACGCGCCCCGGCTTGATCGCAAAAAACGCCTTCATGCGTGCAAACGTCTCTTCGAATAACGATTCCGACGCGAGCGTGTCCATGTCGCCGAGATGGCGGCTGAGGTACGCGAAGGCCCCCTTGGAAAGCGCGAACGCCGCCTTGAGATGCCCGCCCGACGCAAACACCATGTCGTGTTTGGACACCGCGTCCGCCACGCCCTGCAGGTAGACGGGCGCGGGCACGTAGCCCTTCGCGCGCCGCAGGATCTGCGCCGTGCCGTCGATGACGCGCACCACGGAATCGTCGAGCCCCGCCGCGATGCGCCGCTCGTGGTAGAGCACGCCCGCGATGCCGTCGCGCTCCTCCATGAGCGCAAACATCCCCGCGTCCTCCGTGAGGATCGGCAGCTCCGAGAGGTTGGCGCTCGTCATGACGAGCGGCGCGCCGCACCGGCGCAGCAGCTCGATCTGCAAAGCAAACGACGGCAGGAAGGCGCCGATGAAGCGGCTGTGGCGGCAGACGCCCGCCGCGAGCGCGGGGATGCCTTCGTCCAAAACCGGCCGCTGCTCCAGCAGCACGATGGGCCGGCGCGGGGAGAGCAGCTCCGCCTCCTCGGCCGCGCCCACGCGGCAGTAGCGCCGCACGTCTTCCACCGACTCAAACATCACTGCGAACGGCTTCTGCTCGCGCCGCTTGATCTCGCGCAGCAGCGAAACCGCCCCCTCGTCCGTAGCGTCGCAGACGAGGTAATACCCCCCGACACCCTTCAGCCCGAACACCCCGCCTTTCCCGGCGGCGGCAGCGGCTGCGGCTGAGCCCGGGCCGGAAAAATGCGGGTTCGCCTTCCACAGCGGCTGCGGCCCGCAGTCGTGGCAGGACACGGTCTGCGCATGGTAGCGCCGCGTCGCAGGGTCCCCGTACTCCGAGGCGCACAGGGTGCACATCGGAAAATCGCCCATCGTCGTCGTGTCCCGGTCATAGGGCAGGCGCTCCATGATCGTGTACCGGGGCCCGCAGTTTGTGCAGGAGATATAGCCGTAGCCGTGCCGCGCGTCGCCCGCGGAGAAATACTCGCGCAGGCAGTCGTCGCACACGGCGATGTCGGCGGGGATCACCGCGATCTCGTCCTCGACGCGCGTGCTCTCCGCGATGCGGAAATCGGAAAAGAGCGCCGTCTCGATGGCCTCGCGGTCGACTCGGTCGATGCGCGCCATGCGCGGCCGCCCGGCGCGGATCTCCGCCACAAACGCGTCGATGCGCGCGGGCGTGTCCGTCACGACGATCTGCACAAAGCCGCCCATATTGCGCACGCGCCCGCGCATCCCGAGGCGCGAGGCGATGCGCCAGACCGTCGGCCGGAAGCCGACGCCCTGCACGATGCCGCGGATGGTGATGACCTCGGTGCGGTCAGGGGTCATAGGGGTCATGCGGGATCGCCCGCCAGGCCCCCGTCCAAAAATGCGGTGGCCGCCATAGACTCAAGCACGCTGGCGGCCTCGCCGAAGCCCTCGCCGGTTTTCGACGAGCAGCGGATGACCGGCGCGCCCGGGTTGAGCGCCCGCAGCCCCTTCATGAAAAACGCCTCGTCGAAGTCGAGGTATGGCGCAAGGTCGACCTTGTTCAAAAGCACCAGATCCGCCTTCTCGAAGGCGAGCGGGTATTTGTACGGCTTGTCGCTGCCCTCCGTGACCGAGCAGACGAGCATCTTGATGTGCTCGCCGATCGAGAACTCCGCGGGGCAGACGAGGTTGCCGACGTTTTCGATGAAGAGGATGACGCCGTCCCGCCCGCCGCGCACCGCGCCGAAGTCGAACCCCAGCACCGCGTCCGCCACGAGCGGCGCGTCGAGGTGGCAGGCGCCGAAGGTGTTGACCTGCCGCGCCGGGACGCCGAGCCCCGTCAGCGTCTGCGTGTCAAGGTCGCTCTCGATGTCTCCCTCGATGACGCAGGGCGAGAATCTTGTTATTCGGTCAATAAGATGGATGAGCGCCGTCGTCTTGCCGATGCCGGGCGCGCCCATCTCGTTGACGACGAAGACGCGTTTGTGCGTGAGCGTGTGGTTGACCTGCTCCGCGAGCCGGTCGTTTTCGCCGTGGATGTCCTCCATCACGGCAATCGTGCGTGTGTCGTGCATGCTGCCCTCCTGAAAATCATTGCTCCCAAGAGTATACCATGCCGCGGCGGGGGCGCACGAGGCGCGCGGGGGGGTCAGTACGCCTTTCGCTCGAGGCGGTCGCCTACTTTGTCCAGGCGTTTCAGGATGCTGCCGCAGGGGCAGGGCTCCTGCAGGAAGCGGCTGCGGTCGCCGGTGCGGTAGCGGATGAGGGGCATGGCCTCGCGCGTCAGCGTCGTGAAGACGATCTCGCCGTACGCCCCGTCCGGCACCGGCTCCCCCGACGCGGGGTCGATGATCTCGAAGAGCAGGTCGGCTTCGCGCGGGTGGTAGCCGGCGCGCGCCGCGCAGGCCATCGCGCCGCCGAGCCCCATCTCCGTCATGCCGTAGTGCTCGTAGGCCTCGCAGCCCCACGACGTCTCGATCGCCTCCTTGTCCTCGTCGGAGATGAACTGCGCGGAGAGCAGGATCGTCCGCATGTTCCGGCGGATGGCGCCGTCGCCCGCGCTCTTCCGCGCGAGCCGCGCCGCCGTCGGCGCCGTCGCCAGCCCCGTCGTCACGCCCTCCGCCCGCATGATCCCGAGCACTTCCTCGTCGCGGCTGCCGTCGGGCGGGATCGCCCCGACGCGCACCGCCCGCGAGCCGATGCGCTCGACGCCGGTGGCCACGAGGTCGCCGACGGACCCCGGCCGCTCGCAGGGCATGAGCACGAGGAACACGTCGCCCGGCCCCGTCATCACGGGCAGCCCGTGGTGGATGTAGTCGACCATGAGCTCCTGGTCCTCCTCCGTGAAGTAGACGCGCTTCGGCTCGCCCGTCGTGCCCGAGGTCGGCTGCAACGTCACGATCCGGCCCACGCGCGAGGCCGGCACGCAGACCATGCCGGAGCCGTGCCGCGCAAGCTCGCTGGGCGTCGTGAACGGGAGCTGCGACAAGCCGGAGAAATCCAAGGAGGCCTCAAATTTTTCCCGATAATAATTGCTGTTCGCGCGGGCGTATGCGAGCGTCTCGCGCAGCTTCGCCGCCTGCCAGGCCTCGAGCGCCTCCCTCGTCAGGGGCGCCCCGTCTGGCAGGCCGATCTTCTTCGCAATCCAGTCGTCGACCATCATGGGCAGTCATCCTTCGGGCTGCGCCATAGGCGGCGTCACAGGCTGTTTGGTGGACGCAGTCACAGGGCGCCTGCGTCCTCGAGCATCTCGCGCAGCTTCAGGTAGGTCTCCTCGATCATGCCCGGGCACAGGGAGAGCTTGCGCATCTCCTCGCCCGCGATCAGATCCGCGCACGTGTAGGCGCCGAAGCGGTCGTAGAACCAGTTCATCATCTCCGGCAGCAGCTCCCGCGCGGCCTGCGCCTTGTCCTCGGCGCCCACGAAGAGCATGGCGGTAGCGGCGGCGAGCGTCCCGCAGAGCTGCCCCTCGCCCATCCCCTCGCAAAACGCGGCCATCGCTTTCACGAGGTCGCATTCGTCCGCGCCCTCGCGCCCGAGGTCGGCCAGGCACATCGCCGCGATGATCTCGCTGCAGCACTGCCCCTTGACCTTCTGTGCAAAAATCCTCTCCTGTACGTCCATGATCTACGCCTCCCGCTTCTTCGCAATCATGAGGAAATAACCGAGATTTTTCGGGCAGCCGCCCGTGCCGCCGCCGCAAAACGCGCCGCACGCGCAGTAGCGCGCGGGGTCCTCGCCCTCCGGGACGACCGCGCGGAAATAGGCTTCGAGCGAGCCGTGGCCGAGGATCGCCTGCGCGGCGAACCCGGGGAGCACGTCCGACTCATCCGAAAAATGGACGATTTCAAACCCGAGCTCCTCCAGCGACGCCGCGAGCTCGTCCACGAGGATCGCTCCGTCAAGCATGATGGTTGACAGGGCTGCGTTTTCCCCGCAGGCGCCCTCCACCACTGGCTGCTGCGCCTTCTCGCGCGCCGCCGCAAACACTTCAGCGACCCGCGCCGGGTCGGGGTCCTTGATGTACAGATCCGTGATGAGGAGCGCCCCACCAGGCTTCAGCACGCAGTACGCTTCGAACAGCGCGTCGGCCTGGAGGCGCAGCACCGAAAGGCTGCACTCCATGAGCACCGCGTCGAAGGCGAACGATTCGAACGAAAGGAATTCCGCTTCCATCTGCCGCAGGTCGAGCCCGGGGTGCCGCGCCTTCCCCTTGTCAATCAATTTGACTGACAGATCGACGCCGGTCGTCTTGTACCCGTATTCCTCCGCAAGGAACGCCGCCGTGTCGCCCTCGCCGCAGCCGACGTCCAGCACGGCCGCCCCCGGCGGCAAATCCGCGATGCGCACCGCTTTTTCCGTCAGCTTCTCGCCGCCCGGCCTGATCATGGACATGGAAACCCGCTCCCTTCCAACGTATAATACCCGCAGAACGGCACCAGCCGCCCATCCCCCGTGAAGACCTGCACGCGGCAGCGCCGCAGCCGCTCGGCGTCGAGGTTCGTTGCGTCCATGAAGGACATGCCCGAGATGGTGAACAGGTTGCTCCGGATGTACACGAGGGCGTCGTCAAACGACATGGGCTCCGATATGTCCGCGCCCTGCGCCCCGTCCGCGCCGGGCAGCTCGCCGTCCGCGCCGCCCCCGCTGTCCCATTTGTTCAGCACGAAATCCCGGTCGCGCCGCACGATCTCGAGCGGGTCCTCCGGCCCGCAGCAGCAGCTCCGCCCTTCCGGCCCCTCCGGCTTCGCCAAAGGCGTCACGCCGCCGCCCGGCTCCTTCAAGAACGTCGCGCAGAAGCAGCACAGCGGGTGCCCCGTGCTGATCGGCGCGAGCGCCCGCGCGGGGATCCGCCCGCCCGTCTGCCGCTCGATCTCCTCCATCAGCGCAAACATCGTCACGCGCTCCGGGAAGTCGCCGCCCACGCCCGGCTCCGACGGCTGCCGCCCGAAAAAGCTCGCCGGCTGGAAATGCACGCCCTTGACCGTGCGCACGTGCTCGAGCATGAACCCGATGATCTGCCCGACCTCCGCCAAATTGACGTGCTTCGTCACCGTCGGCACAAGCGTGACCGGCAGCCCCGCCGCGCCGCAGCTCTCGATGGCTCGCCGCTTGAGCTCGAACAATTTTTCCCCGCGGAGCGCCTCGTAGACGCCGTCGCTGACGCCGTCGAACTGCAGGAAGACCGTCGACAGCCCCGCCGCCTTCAGCTCTTTTGCGTAGGCCAGGCCTGCTGAGGCGGGCGAACGCAGTTCGCCCCTACTTCTTCCGGGCGAACGCAGTTCGCCCCTACTTTCCCCTGCCAGCCGGCGGCCGTTCGTGTTGAGCTGCACGTACTCGAAGCCTTTGGCCTTGCACAGCCGCACGATCTCCGGCAGGTCGTCCCGCACCGTCGGCTCGCCGCCGTTCAGCTGGATGTTGAACTTGCGCTCCTCCCCCAGTTCGATGAGCCGGTCGAGCCAGCGTTCGATGTCCTGCAGAGGCGGGTCGCCCGCGGAGTCCGCCCCCGCCGCGCCCCCGGAAGCGCCCCCGCCAGCGCCCGCGTTCGCAAAACAATACGGGCAGCGCTGGTTGCACCGGCCCGTCACATTCAGCAGCACGCAGCACGCCGTCATCAAATGGTTGTTGCAGACCCCGCAATGCCAGGGGCATTCGGTGTTGGCAGTGCCGGAAGCAAACGCCCCGCAAGCCCCCTCCGTCACGAAGACGCGCGGCGGCACGTTCACGGAGTCATGTTCCATCCACCGGAAAAACGCGTCCGCGTCCTCGGAAGCCAGCGCGCGGAAGCAGCCATGCGCAGCGCAGGCCTTTTCAACGAACACCGCCCCGCCGTCCCGCACATACGAAGCCTCCACAGGCACCCCGCAAACCGGGCAAATACTCTGAAATGTCAGCGGCAATCCCATTTCACCAAGCAAGCCTCATCTTCCCAACCGAAAAAAGGCATCCATCAAAATTCTCAATTTGCTATCGTCCCACGTAGTCCGCGATCAGCTCCCCGCATTTCTTCGTCCCGACGGGCACCTTCCCCTCCGTCATGATGTCCGGCGTGCGGTAGCCCGCGAGCAGGAAGTTCTCGACGGCCTTCTCGACCGCGTCGGCCTCGGCCGGCAAATCCAGGGAGTAGCGGAGCATCATGGCCGCCGACAGGATCGTCGCGACCGGGTTGGCGCGGTCCTGCCCCGTGTACTTCGGCGCGGACCCGTGGATCGGCTCGTACAGGCCGAAGCTGCCCTCCCCGAGGCTCGCGGACGGCAGCATCCCGATCGAGCCCGTGATCTGGCTCGCCTCGTCGGAGAGGATGTCGCCGAACATATTGCTCGTCACGATGACGTCGAACTGCTTCGGGTTCTTGATGAGCTGCTGCGCCGTGTTGTCGACGTAGTAGTGGTCGAGCTTGACCTCCGGGTACTTCACGTGCACCTCTTCCATGACGGCGCGCCACAGGCGCGAGCTGTCGAGCACGTTCGCCTTGTCCACGCTCGTGACGTGCTTGCCCCGCTTCATCGCCATCTGGAAGGCGAGCTCCCCGATGCGCCGGATCTCCACCTCGGAATACTGCTCGACGTCGTAGGCGAACCGTCCCGGCGGCAGCGTCTTCTCGTGCTTCAGGTGGTCGATGAGCTTGCTGAGCGCCGACGCCTCGCCGATGACCTCGGTGCCGCGCGACCCGAAGTAGATGCCGCCCGTGAGCTCGCGCACGATGAGGATGTTGAGGCCGCCCTCGATGATCTCCGGCTTGAGCGGGCAGGCGAACGCCAGCTCCTCGTACACCATCGCCGGCCTCAGGTTCGCGAACAGGCCGAGCGCCTCGCGCAGCCGCAGGATCGCGATCTCGGGGCGGTTGTTCCCCGGCTCGTTGTCCCATTTCGGGTCGCCGACCGCGCCGAGCAGCACCGCGTCCGCCTCCTTGCATTTCTTGACCGTCTTCTTCGGGAGCGGCTCGCCGAGCGCGTCCAGCGCCGCGCCGCCCGCGAGCAGGTATTCGTATTTGAACCGGTGCCCGTACTCGAGCCCGACCTTGTTCAAAACGGGGATCGTCGCGTCGACGATTTCCGGCCCGATGCCGTCCCCCTTGATGACTGCAATGCGATAGTCCATGGTTACCTCCGTTTCGCTTTCACATATTCCACGAGGCCGCCCGTCTCGATGAGCCCCTGCATGAAGGCCGGCAGCGGCTCCGCGTGGTAGGTCACGCCCTTCGTCACGTCCGTGATCTCGCCCGTCTTGAAGTCGATGCGCACCTCGTCGCCCGCCTCGATCGCCGCCGCCGCCTCGCGCGACTCCAGGATCGGGAAGCCGATGTTGAACGCGTTGCGGTAGAAGATGCGCGCAAAGGATGGCGCAATAACAGCCGCCAGCCCTGCCGCCTTGAGTGCGAGGGGCGCGTGCTCGCGCGAACTCCCCGACCCGAAATTGCTGCCGGCCACGATGACGTCGCCGGGCTGCACCGAGGACGCGAACGCCGCGTCGATGTCCTCCATCGCGTGCTTCGCGAGCTCGGCGGGGTCGCTCGTGTTCAGGAAGCGCGCCGGGATGATGACGTCCGTGTCGACGTTGTCGCCGTATTTGTATGCTTTGCCCATGTTTCCTCCTCCTTTCAGCCTCACAGTGTCGCGGGGTCCGTCAGCACCCCGGCCACCGCGCTCGCCGCCGCCACCGCCGGCGACGCAAGGTACACTTCCGAGCGTACATGTCCCATGCGCCCGACGAAATTGCGGTTCGTCGTCGACACCGCGCGCTCGCCCTCGGCCAGCACGCCCATGTACCCGCCGAGGCAGGGCCCGCACGTCGGCGTCGAGAACACGCAGCCGGCCTCGACGAACGCCTCCGCCAGGCCGCGCTTCACGCAGTCGAGCCAGATCTGCTGCGTCCCCGGGATCACGATGCAGCGCACGCCGTCCGCGATCTTCCTTCCTTTTATAATAGAAGCCGCGACCTCCATGTCCTCCATGCGCCCGTTCGTGCACGAGCCGATGACCGACTGGTCGATGCGCACGCCCATCTTCGCCACCTCGTCGATCGTCTTCGTGTTGTCCGGCAGCGACGGCAGCGACACCGTCGGGCGGAGCGCGGAAAGGTCGATCTCATACTCGGCCTCGTACGCCGCGTCCGGGTCCGCCTCGAAGACGCGCGGCTCCTTCTTCATCCCGGGCGCCGTGCATGGGTGCGCCGCGATATACTCGAGCGCCGCCGCGTCCACCGGGAAGATCCCGTTCTTCGCGCCCGCCTCGATCGCCATGTTCGACACCGCGAGCCTGGAGTCCATCGTCAGCGACGCGACGCCGTCGCCGCAAAACTCCATCGAGGCGTACAGCGCCCCGTCGACGCCGATGCGCCCGATGATGTGCAGGATCAGGTCCTTGCCCGAGACCCACGGCCCGGGCGCGCCCTTCAGCACAAACTTCAAAGCCGTCGGCACGCGAAACCACGCCTTGCCGGTCGCCATGCCGGCCGCCATGTCCGTTGAGCCGACGCCCGTCGAGAACGCGCCGAGCGCCCCGTACGTGCAGGTGTGCGAGTCCGCGCCGATGACCACGTCGCCCGCGGTCACGAGCCCCTGCTCCGGGAGGAAGGCATGCTCGATGCCCACCTGGCCGACCTCGTAATAGTTGACGATCCCCTGCTCCCTCGCGAACTCCCGCAGCTCCTTGCACTGCTCCGCCGCCTTGATGTCCTTGTTCGGCGTGAAATGGTCCGGCGTGAGCACGACCTTCGTCTTGTCGTACACCGCCCCCCCGCCCATGCGGGCAAACTCGCGCACCGCGATCGGCCCCGTGATGTCGTTCGCGAGCACCACGTCCAGATCGGCCTCGACAAACTGCCCGGGGTGCACGCAGTCCTCGCCGGCATGCGCCGCGAGAATCTTCTGCGTCATCGTCATCGCGTGGCTGTTATTGTTATTGCTGCTCATCTCTCCCCTCCATCCTTCTCTTCATAATACATCTTGTTCACCGCGTTGATATAGGCCTTGATGCTCGCCTCGATCACGTCCGTCGACAGGCCGCGGCCCGAGTAGAGCCGCCCGGCCTCGTTCTTGATCACGACGCGCGCGTCCCCGAGGGCGTCCTTGCCCTCCGACAGCGAGTCGAGCTGGTAGTCGTCGAGCACCAGCGGCCGGCCGATGATCTTGCCGATCGCCTTGAACGCCGCGTCGATCGGCCCGTCGCCGCGCGCCACCTTCTCGATCAGCCGCCCGTCGCGCACGAGCTTCACGACGCCCGTTGCCGTGATCGCGTTGCCGCTGTTGATCACGAAGCTGTCCAGCGCGTACGTCCTGGGCACCTGCACCTGCTCCTTCGCCACGATGGCCTCGATGTCCTTATCATAGACCTGTTTCTTGCGGTCGGCAACCTCCTTGAACCGCTTGAACGCCTCCGACATCTCCTGCTCCGTCAGCGTGTACCCGAGCAGCCGCACCCGCTCGCCGAACGCGTGCTTGCCCGAGTGCTTGCCGAGCACGAGGTTGCTCTCCTTCAGCCCGACCGACGCCGGCGTCATGATCTCGTACGTCTCCGCGTTCTCCATCATGCCGTGCTGGTGGATGCCCGCCTCGTGCGCGAACGCGTTCTCGCCGACGATGGCCTTGTTCGGCTGCACCTTCACGCCCGTGATGCGCGAAAGCAGATTGCTCGACCGCACGATCTCGGTCGTACGCACGCCGCATTCCACCGAATAATAATTTTTGCGCACATGCAGGCTCATGGCGATCTCCTCGAGCGCCGCGTTGCCGGCCCTTTCGCCGATCCCGTTCACGGTGCACTCGGCCTGCCGCGCGCCGCCCCGGACCGCCGCGAGCGAGTTGGCGACCGCCAGCCCGAGGTCGTTGTGGCAGTGCGCCGACGCGACGACGGTTTTCAGCGCGGGCACGCGTTTGTGGATCTCCCGGAAAAACTGGTAGTGCTCGTCGGGCGTCGTGTACCCCACCGTGTCCGGCAGGTTGACCGTCGTCGCCCCCGCCTCGATCACGGCCGCCACGACCTTCGCGAGGAAGTCCATGTCGGAGCGCGTCGAGTCCTCCGCCGAAAACTGCACGTTCGGCGTGTACTTCTTCGCGTACTTCGTCATCGCCGCCGCCTGCTCCAGCACCTCGTCCGGCTTCATCTTCAGCTTGTACTGCATGTGCAGGCTGCTCGTCGCGATGAAGAGGTGGATGCGCGGGTCGGCCGCGCCCTTCACGGCCTCCCACGCCGCGTCGATGTCCTTCTTGTCCGCGCGCGCGAGGCTCGCGACCGTGCAGTCCTTCACCGTCCCCGCCACCGTCTTCACAGACTGGAAATCCCCGGGCGAGGAGATCGCGAAGCCCGCCTCGAGCACGTCGACGCCGAGCCGCTCGAGCTGCTTCGCCATCTCGATCTTCTCCTTGAGGTTCATGCTCATCCCCGGCGACTGCTCGCCGTCGCGCAGCGTCGTATCGAAGATGATTACCTTGTTTTTGACTGCCATTTCCATACCTCCTTTTCCTTGTCCGTCCGGGGGCTGACAGTAAAACGCCCCCGAAGCTCCGTTGCTTCGGGGACGGAATTCGGCATTCGCCTTCCGCGGTACCACCCCGCTTGCCGGCTTTCGCGCCGGCCACTCTGTGAAGCTCCATCAAGCTTCCGGGCTTGGTCACGGACCCTGCCGTGTGATCCTACTCCTCGCGTTTCAAACCACCTGCTCCGGAGTGAGTAGTCCTTTTTCCATGCCTGCCGGCTTGCACCAACCACCGGCTCTCTGCAAGGCTTTCTCGAAAAGACGCTCTCCATCACCGCATTTACCATTATTCAATTAAACGCATTTTACAGGAGTCGTGCAGGGTTTGTCAAATTTTTGCGGCGCTTTCAGAAATGTTATTCCATGCAGACGACTGCTCAGGGGCGGAGGCGGCGCACCGAGGCGCCGAAGTTTAGCTTGGCAGGCAGGATGACCGTCTGCCTGGCGTCTTCCCCGCCCCCGCCGACCAGCCGCCGGAGCAGGATCTCCGCGGCTAGGCGGCCGATCTGCGCCATGGGCTGCTCGACGATTGTGAGCGGCGGGTTGACGATCCGGAGCCAGTCCATCGCGTCGAACCCCACGATGGAGATGTCCCTCGGGACCCGCTTGCCGTCCGCGCCGGCCGCCATGAGGACCCCCATCGTGATGTTGTGGCTTGTCGCAAAAATGGCCGTGACGCCCCCGCTCTTCCCTAGAAGCTTCCTATACCCCTCCAGCCCGCTTTCGAGGTCAAAGGATTTTCGGATAATCAGCCCCGGGTCGGGCTCGATGCCGGCCTCGTCCAGCGCGTCGAGATACCCCCGCACGCGCTCGTCCGCCGTGTATTCCCCCCTCGAGCTGGTGATGATCCCGATCCGCCGGTGGCCCCTGCCGATCAGGTGTCGCACGGCTTCGCAGGCGATCCGCCGGTTGTCGATGACGACGGCGTCGACCTTCCCGGACAGCTGCTTGATCGCCCGGTCGACGAGCAGCACCGGCACGTTCCGCTCGAGCGCCGCGGCGAGGTGCCGGCCGCTGCGCGAAAGCGGGAAGCTGACAATCCCGTCGACGCTTTTGCTCAGGAGGAAGTCGACGGACTCCATCTCCTTCTGCTTGTTGTTGTGGCAGTCGCTGATGAGGATGGCGTAGCCCTGCTTTTTCAAGACGTACTCCATCTCCGTGATGACCTCCATGAAAAGGGCGTTGCGTATTTCCGGGAGCACCACGCCGATGACGCTGGATCGCCTGGTCTTCAGCCCGTGCGCGAAATTGTTGCGGGAATAATTGAGTTCTTGAATCGCCTCTTCGATGGCGGCCAGGTTTTGCGGCCGTACATTGCCGCCGTTCAGGTATCTGGAAATCGTCGCGAGCCCAAGCCCCGTCCGCTTTGCGATGTCCTTGATCGTCACCGCCATGGGGCGCGTCCTGTTCCCTGCCGGCTCATCATCCGAGCGCGCAGGCCTCGGCGCGGAATGCCTCGATCTCCTCCGCTCCTTCAAGCACTTCCAGGGTGATGCCAAACTCCATCCGTGCGCCGGGCTCCAGCGTTTGCAGCGTGCCCCGACGCCGCTCGTCCGCCCGCCCCTCCACGAGGCAGTTCAATGGCTCGATGAACGCGAGGTAGTTGCCCGGCGCCTCGAGCTTGAGCTGTAGCAGGTTGCACAGGCGGCGCTTGTTGTAGCGCACCGCGAGCCCCAGCCCCAGCGCGTCGTTGACCACCGCGAAAGCCGTCCGACCGTCCTCGGCGCTGCGGGCGTTATGGTACATCGACTGCACCTGCGCCGCCGCGTCCGGCGCGCCCATCGCCGGCCAGTCCGAGAGCCTGGATTCGGAATAGGCGTCGCGGGGCGTCGCGCCGGTGGACGGGATGACGAACGCCGTGCCTGCGTCCAGCAGCGGGTAGCCGAAATTGATGTGGTAGCCGAACATGATGCCGGCGCTGCCGAACCCCTCGTTGCGCACTTCGTCCCGGATCGAAACGGACTTCCCCCCGACCGGGGTCGTGATCTCCCGCCGGAGCGTCAGGCTTTCCGCGTACAGGTACGTCTCGTGCATTTCCCCGGCCACGCGCAGGCAGGGCTGACCCGCGCCACCCGCGGCCGCCGCCGGCCCTGCGCGTTCGAAGGATCGGCACAGCGACTCCGCCGCCGTATGCGCGATATTCCCGTGGAAAGGATGCCGGATGCCCTCGTCTTCGCAGGGGACGCCGACGTTTTGCAGCCCGAGCGTGTAGACCATCCCGCCGGGCCAGGTCTTGAACAGGTTGACCTCGTCGCTGTCCGGCACGTTCAGGAATTGCGGCGCAAGCAGCCCGGCCCCCGTAAGGTAGCTCAGGTTGACGCCCTTGTAGGACAGGCGCGCGATGTCCAGGCACATATCCTCCCGGACCGTGAACGTCAGGCCGCCGCCGTTCACCACGTCGCACGCGCGCATGCCCGCGCCGCGCCCGCCCGTGACCTCGTAGGGCGTGATCCGGGCAACCTGCTCTATATTCGCGAGCCGCTCATGCAGTTTTTCAAAATCCATCGCGTGCCTCCTTTGCGCTGGCCTACACCGGCCGGCGCGCCTCATCGATCAGCGTCAGGTAGTTTTCGAGTGGGATATAGCTGGGGACGGAATTCCCCGCGCCGACGGCGAACCGCCCGCCCGCCGCGCACTCGTCGATGGTGTCGCGCACGTAGCGCCGCAGATCCGCCGGCGCGAAGGTCGCCAGTTTGTGCACGTCGATGCCGCCCAGCAGCGCGATGCGGCCGCCCCACCGCTCCTTGTACGCCCCCACCGGGAGCACGTTGTCCTGGAAGCTGTGCTTGCCGTCGATGCCCACGTCGTCGATCAATTCTTCAATAATATCATCCAACTTGCCGCAGCTGTGCAGGAAATACAGCTTCCCGGCGTCATGCGCCTGCTTCGCGAAGACCTTGTGCCAAGGCAGGAAGTATTCGCGGATGTGGTCGGGCGCGATCAGGGTCTGCGTGTTGTACCCAAAATCGTCGCCCTGGAAAATCGCAAACAGCGGGCCGAAGCCCAGCAGGCCTTCATTGTATTTCTGAATAATGCCGCCGACGCGGTCCGCCACGGCCTTCACGAGGTCCGGCGCGTCGTAGAGCGCCATGCACAGGCCGGTGTAGCCCATCAGCCGCGAGACGTGTTCGTAGACACCGCCCGCGTGGCAGCTCGTGAACCCCATCCCCTCGGGCAGATGGGAGCAGATGTATTCGTGGATGTAAAACGATTCGTCTGACACCTCCGGCCAGGGGTATCGCTCGAAATCCTCCCACGATCCGATCGGGCCCTCGTCTAAGCCCTGCCAGGCCCGGTTGTGGTCCGTGTTGCCGGCCGCCGTGTCCCGCGTCACCAGGGAGACGGCGGGGAGGGGCGTGCTGACCTCGACGCGCACGAAATCGTACCCCATGCCGTGCCAGAACGCGATCTGGTTGTCCAGCCACCGGTTCATCACGTCGATGTCCTCCTTCGAAAAAGACATCTGCCCGCCCATGTATTCCGTCTTGTCGGACTTCTCGACCCATTCCCTGCCGAGGAAGCCCTCGAGGATCGGCTTCATCAGGCAGTCGTCCACAAGGTACTCGCACATCAAAGGCTGCTTCGGCGTGATCTCGCCCTTGATGCCGCGGACGAAATTTTGGATGTCAGGGGATGGCGTTTCAAACAACGGCCGGAACTGTTCCATATTATTCCCTCCTCATCTCCCCCTCACTGATTCCGCTTGCCCAGGGAAACGGCGGCGATGATGATCGCGCCCTTGACGATTTCCTGGATGTTGGATTGGACGCCCATCAAGATCAGGCCGTTGACGATGATGCCCATGATCAGCGCGCCGATGAACGTGTTGACCATCTTGCCGCTGCCGCCGAAGAGCGACGCGCCGCCAAGGATGACCGCCGCGATGGCGTCCATCTCCATGCCGCTGCCGACCTCGGGCCGGCCGCTCTTCAGCCGCGCCGCCATGATGAGGCCCGCGACCGCCGCCATCAGCCCGGCGTAGATGAACACCATCATCGTGTTCTTGTCCACTTTGATGCCCGAATAACGCGCCGCCGTCGGATTCCCGCCGATGGCTTTCACATAATTGCCGAATGTCGTGAAGTGGTACAGCCAGATCGCGACGGCGAACAGCGCCGCCATCCAAACGACCGAGACCGGGATCCGTCCGAGGGCGCCCGCCCCCCAGACGGTAGTGAATTTGTCGTTGAGGATGATCACGGCTTTGGTGTTGGTGATCGTCAGCGCCAAGCCGCGCGCTATCCCCATCGTCCCGAGCGTGACGAGGAACGCGGGGATCTTCGCCTTCGTCACGAGCAGCCCGTGCGCGACGCCGAACCCCGCGCCGATGGCGAGGCCGACCAGCGAAGACAGGAATATCCCGAGCCCCGACCGCATGCAGATGGCGGCGACAAGCCCCACCAGGCCGACGAGCGAGCCGACGGACAGGTCGATATGCCCGGCCGTGATCACAAATGTCGCCCCGAGCGCGACGATGGTCACCATGGCGATTTGCCGGCCGATCCCCTCAAAGTTCTGCGTTGTCAGGAACGCCTTGCTCATCAAGGAAAACCCGATGATCAGCGCGACCAAGACGATGTAGACAAACCATTCCCGCCAGTCGATGCGCTTGGACGATAAAGTCACATTCCCCATGATTCCTTGCTCCTCCTTTTTCAGGCCGTCAAGCTGTCAGGCCGTTTTCGGCCGCTGCGTTTTCGTCTTGCATGATCTCGGACATGATGGTCTCCTGGTCGACATCCTCGTAGATCCCGAGGTTCCGGAAGCGGTTCATGATCATCACCCGGTCGCTGTGGTTGAGCAGCTCGGTCATCTCCGAGGAGATCATGATCACCCCGAGCCCGAGCTCCGTCAGCTGGAGGATCATCTTGTGAATCTCCACCTTCGCGTTGACGTCGATGCCGGCGGTCGGCTCGTCGATGATCAGGAGCTTCGGCGCTGTCGCGAGCCATTTGGCCACGACGACCTTTTGCTGGTTCCCGCCGGAGAGCTGGTTGACGATCTTCGCCGGGGACTCCGTCTTCACGGCGTATTTTTCGATCATGCCGCCGGCAAACTCCGACTTCTTGCGGTGGCTCAGCAGCAGGTTGTGCTGGAACCGCTTCAAGATCGGCAGCGTGATGTTGTCTGCGATGCTGTGGATCAGCACGAGCCCCTGCTGATGCCGCGACTCGGGGATCATGGCGATCCCGTGGTCGAGCGCGTCCTGGACGCTCCTGATGCGCACAGGCTTGCCTTCCATCCGTATTTCGCCGCCGTCCGCCGGGTCGATCCCGAAGATCATATTGGCGAGCTCGCTCCGCCCGCTCCCGACCAGGCCGGCGATGCCGAGGATCTCCCCCTTGTAAACGTCAAAGGAAATCCCGTCAAACGTCCCCTTGCGCCTCAGGCCGGACACCTCCAGGAGCTTGCAGCCCTCGGATCTGTCGATGGGGCGTTTCTGCCGCGATTGATAGAGTTCCAGGGAACGCCCGACCATCATTTCCACGATCTCGTCCATCGTGGTTTCCGCCATCTCCCGCGTCCCGACATAGACCCCGTCCCGGAGCACCGTGACGCGGTCGGCGATTTGCTCCAGCTCCATCATGCGATGGGAGATGTAGATGATCCCGACCCCGTCCGCTTTCAGGACGCGGATGATATCAAACAGCTTCTCCGCCTCCGTGTCCGTCAAAGAGGATGTCGGCTCGTCCAGGATCAGTATCTTCGGCTCGATGGCGACCGCTTTCACGATCTCGGCCAGCTGCCGCTTCGCCGCGGACATGCTGCGCAGCATGTCCATGGGCCTGAGCTCGGAGATATTGTACCTGTCCAGGATTTCCTGCGTCCGGCTGTTCAGAACGTGCCGGTCCAGCCAATACGCCGCCTTCTTGCCTTCCTTACTCAAGAATACGTTTTCGGCGACGGTCAGGTCCAGTATCTGGCTGAGCTCCTGAAAAACCGCCGTGATCCCGTAGCCCATCGCCTCCTGCGGAGAACGGATGGAGGCAGGTTCCCCGTTCAGGAAAAACGCGCCTCCATCCACAGGTATGATACCCATGAGCGCCTTGATCAAGGTCGACTTGCCTGCGCCGTTTTCTCCAATCAGCGCATGCACCTCCCCCGCGCGCAGTTCAAAATGCACATCGTCCAGCGCCACCACGCCGGGATAGCGCTTCGTCAGATGCTCCACCGTCAGCAGCGTCTGTCGCTCACTCATCATCTCCATTGTCCCCTATCCGTTCAATTATTCCTCAAGTATCGCCTTCATGTCGTCCGGCAGCGGCGAACGGAACACGCGCTCCCAGCTCTTGCTCATCGACTCCTTCGTCACGATCTCGCCGGGGACAAGGACGTACGAGGGGGGCTCGATCTCCGCAAGTGCCGCGACGCCGATCATGGCCTCCGCCACGCCCTGGTCGTAGGGGTGCTGCGCGCCGGACGCGAGCATCGCGCCCCCGCTGGCGATCGAATACGCGGTGTCTTCGGACAGGTCGACCGACACGACCTTGGTGTCTTTGCCCATGCTTTCAATAACACCGACCGCGCCCATGCCGGGGACGTCCCAAAACGTCCAGATTCCCGCGATGTCCGGATGCGCCGTCAACATGGCCTCCGTGGCGGTTGCGGCCGTCTCGGCGCTGTTCACCTTGTCCTCCGCTACGATCGTGATGTCCGGGTACTGAGCGAACACGTCGCGCGCCCCCTGCGTCCGGGCGTCCGTATGGAAGAGGCTCGACACGTAGTTGAGCATCGCGATCTCGCCCTCGCCGCCGAGGTAGTCCGCCAGCTTCTGCGCGCTGGCGGCGCCGTTCGCGTAGTTGTCCGCCGTCCCCATCCCGGCGTAGTCGGTGCCCGGCGTGAACCCGGCGGGGACGGAGTCGATCAGCGAGACCTGGATCCCCTGGGCGCGGGCCTCCTTGAGGACTGGCCCGACGGCATCGCCGTCCAGGACGAAGCTGATCAGCAGATCCGGCTTCATGCCGATGATGCTCTCTAGGTCAGAGACCTGCTTCTCCACTTCCATCTCCGCGTCCGTCTCCGCGATGACCTTGATGTTGAACTCGTCCAAGACGTCATGCATCCCCTCCAGCTGGAGCACGGACCAGTCCGTACCCACGGTATGGAGCGAGATCGCCGCGGTGTAGCCCGCGCTGCGGATCTCCTCCGCCTTCTCGTCCGAGATCAGGTTGAGGATATCCTCCACGCCGGCCGGCTCTTCGCCGTTCGGCCCCTTTGCGTCCGCGAGGTTGAGGATCGCGCCGCTCCCGTCGTCCGTCAATGGCTCGATATGGATGCCCGCCTTCCCGGCAGCGTCCGTGGTTTCCGCGCTACCGTCCGCGCTCCCCGTGTCCGCCGGCGCGCTTCCGCCGCCGCTTGACGACGAGCCGCCGCCGCCACACGCCGACAGGGTGAGCACGCTGAGTACAACCAGCATCGCTATGATCACTCCACAATACCGTTTCTTCATAACCATCCTCCTTTTCGATTGTCTGATTCAAACGAACTGCCTTACGCTTCTCTCAAAGCCATAATGCCATATGAAGTATGAAATTTTCACTGCTGAGAATTTAGTTGCAACAACCCATTACCACTACTGGAAACGTTTCCGTTTCTGATGCCATACTCTAACATTTCGGTTTTTCGCTTGTCAACCGGAAAATGGGTTTTTGTCGCAAGTAAATTTCCAAAGGAAGCTCCTCAAGGGAGAAGGCGTCGCAGAGCGAGATAGTACAGCGTTTATAGCGATTTTCGCGCGAAATCCCACTAAAATCGCTATAAACGCTGTACGAACTCGTTTTTTAAGTCGATGCCCGCTTCTCCGCGAAGATGAGCAGGCAGACGAGGGCGACGCAGATCCAAGGGGAGGGCAAAGCGCCAGTCGGTTTAGCGATTGCGGTTACAAACACAAAGCGCGGTGCTGTTGACCTTGCGCTGTATGCGAAATACAAACTGTTTATCATAGGGTTTGACCTTTTTCCGAAATGATATATGAGCGAATGAGCCATAGGTGTTCTTTGTGGGGTCTTTTCTTTCTCTGATTGTTCTTCATCGGTTCATGCTCGTGATATAATAAGGGCAGAAACGAAGGAGCGATTAATGGCGGCATTGGAATACAAATTTACATCGGACATCCTGTTCAAAATCCTGTTCACGGAGAACGAGGCGCTTCTGCGCAGCCTTGTGGCGGCGGCGCTCGGCGTGGCAAAAGACGACATCAAGACGCTCAGGATCACGAACCCCGAAATCCTGCCAGAAGAAGTAAGCGGGAAGTTCTGCCGCCTCGATCTGAACATGGTCGTGAACGACGACCTTGTCGATCTTGAGATACAGGTCGCGGACGAGGGCAACTTCAGGGAGCGAGCCGTCTACTATCTGTCCAGAATATTCGCGGCCTCTGTCGGCGAAGGCGAGGATTATGTCAATATGCCCCACACGATGCTTGTAAGCATCATTGATTTTGATTTGTTTGACTGCGTGGATATGCACTCCGAGTTCGCCTTTCTCGAAACGACGCGGCACGAGCTGCTCACGGATCGGCTCGGACTGCATTTCTACGAATTGAGGAAACTGCCCGAGAGCATTAATACCAAGGACATGATGCAGGTTTGGATGAAACTATTCAGCGCGAAGACTGAAGAAGATCTCGCGGAAATCGAGAAACTGGAGGTGGCGGAAATGGCACAGGCGGTGGCGGCTTACAAGAAAATCACGAGGATGTCGAGGTTTCAGCAGCTCGAGCAGGCGCGTTCGAAAGCGCGGCATGACGAAGCGCAAGCGTTGACAAATGCGAGGCGGCAGAACTCGATTGCTATAGCGAAGAAGGCACTTCAAGAGAATCTGCCCGTCGACATGATAGCTAGATTGACAGGCTTGCCTCGCGAAGACATCGAAGCGTTGCAGTAGCGGTATTTCGCGAGCGGTTCATGTCGCCACGCCCGGTCCTCACGCGTTTCTGCTCTATTCTATCTGCGCGGCGGTGCAGCCGTCGCCCGCTTCTCCGCGAAGATGAGCAGGAAGACGAGGGCGACGTAGATCCAGAGGGAGGGCGAGATGAAAGATTGCGGGGTGAATCCGTACACGCGAGACGGCAGAAAACCGCCATAAGTGATCGCCGCAAGTGTCGTCAGCTCCGGGGCGAAGGCCCGTTGCTGGTTCATCGCGGCCAGCACGATGAAGAAGGCCGGAATCAGGATGCCTTCGGGGAGGTAAGCGAACAAAGCTTCGGGGTACAGCAGTGTTTGCCGAATAAAAAGCCAGATGCCGAGCCCGGCGAGCGCGAAGAGCGCGACCCGCGTCATCCGCGCCGCAGAGGAGAGTTCATCGACAGGGGTATCCTGCTTTTCGCCCGGATGGCCGAAGCGGAAATGCGCGGCAATCAGCAAGCCGATCAGTATGCCCCAGAAGACGGACTCTGGGAAATCGGAATAGATACCGAGCAGGTCAATCATGTTGAATGAGGACGCCACAAGGAAAGCGCCGATGATGACACCCCATACCTTCCCCCTTCCGCCGCGCAGGCTGACGCCGCCGAGCACGACGGCCAGCAGCACATCTAACCTATAACCATCTCCTAACCATGCGAAGGCGGTACCCAGGCGGTTCATCATCAGCAATCCCACCGTAGCAGCGCAAACTGCAGAAAAGAGATACTAGACCCATTTGGAGTTTGCCAAAAATGTGTGAACCTTCAGCCGCCGCCCTGTATCCTTCTGGGAAAAGCGCGCGGCCGGCCTTGGGTACATGGAGCATGAGCACGGCGCAGATGAGCACGGCGGTGAAAACGATGAAGGGAATAGGCTCGTAGAAGCGCGTGAAGCTTTCCGGAAGCCCTTGAATCATCTCGCCGCCTGACAGCAGCCATGCCGCCACCGTCCAGCCGGTATAGAATATCAGTGAAGAGAGCAGCGGCGGCAGTTTGGCGTGCGCGATGAGCGCGCCGTTGGCTATGCCGCTCCCTGCCGCGATGGCGAGGGTCAGCTGCACCGCAATCACAGGCGGGAATCCGAGGTTCGCCGTCAGGTGCGCGCAGAAAACAGCCGAGAACGCCAGAATGCCGAAGATCGAAAGGTCAAACCCCCCCCTGCACCATCACGAGCATCTGCCCGATGGCAAGGATGCCGACAATAGCAGTATTGAAAAAGATAGCCCCGAGGCTGTTCGGCGTCAAGAAATAGATGCTCGTCAGGGCGCCGACCAGGAAGACCGCCCCGAGCGCAATCAGCACGGCGATGTGCCACCACTTGCTTTCCCTCGGCGCCGCAGGCGGCGCCCCGTACACAGGCTGCGAAAATCCGTTATCTATCTCCAACTCCTCCTACAGCACCCAAGAGCGTCCCTGATACGCAGAGTACAAACGCTGTACCAACTCGTTTTCCTGCCGACCTACGCTGCTGCCGGCCCGGCCCCGGGGCCCAAATTGCAAATCACCGCCGCGGCTTGGCCCGCTCGTAGGCCGTGGGCCAAGGCACGTCGACGCCGAGCGCGACGGACGCGCAGAGCGGGAAGTAGGGGTTGCGCAGCAGCTCCCGGCCGAGGTAGACGCAGTCCGCGCTGCCGGACGCGACGACGTCCTCCGCTGCCTGCGGTGTCGTGATGAGGCCGCCGCCCGCGACGGGCAGGTCCGTCAGATCCTTGACCGTCTTCGCGTACGGGATCTGGTAGCCGGGGGACGCCTTCGGGACGAACGGCGTGACGCCGCCCGAGCTCACGTCGACGTAGTCGAGCCCCTTCCCCTTCACGAGGTTCAGGAGCGCGGCGACGTCCTCGGGGTGCAGGCCGCCCTCCTCGTACTCCTCCGCCGAGACGCGCACGCCGAGCGGCTTTTCGTCCGGCCACACGGACCGGATGGCCTCGAGGGTCGCGCCCAGCACGCGGACGCGGTTCTCCGCCGGGCCGCCGTAGGCGTCGCTGCGCTTGTTCGTCAGGGGCGAAAGCCACTCGCCCTGGAAATAACCGTGCGCCCCATGCAGCTGCGCGAGGTCGAAGCCGACCCGCGCGGCCCGCTCCGCCGCTGCGCGGAAGTCCCCCACCGTCTTTTCGATGTACGCCTCGTCCGCCGCTACCGGCGTGGGCGACTCGTCGTCGTAGGCGATCGCGCTCGGCGCGTAGATGGCCGGGACGTTCGACAGCCCCTTCCGCCCGGCATGCGCGAGCTGGACGCCCGCCTTCGCGCCCATCCGGTGGATCTCGTCCACGATCCGCGCCAGCCCCGGCAGGTGCGCCTCGTCGTAGAGCCCCAGGTCCTGCGAGGTGATGCGCCCCTCCGGCGAGACGGCGATCGCCTCGAGCATGACGAGCGCCGCGCCGCCCTGCGCCCGCGTCGCGTAGTGGATGTAGTGCCAGTCGGTGGCAGCCGCGTCCTCGCCGGCCATATACATGCACATCGGCGCCATGAAAATCCGGTTCTTGAACTCCACCCCGCGCAGTGAGAATTTTTCGAATAACATTGCTGCTCTCCTTCCTTTCTTGTTGCAGACGTATCTAAGACGCCAGAAAATCCTTGCTCACCCAGCCGATGGAGCCGTCCTCGACGAGGACGAAAGCCCAGTCGGGGTTGTTCGCGTACGCGCCGTATTCTTGCACCGCCGTCCCCTCCGGGAGCTCCTTGATGATCCCGTAGTCCGAGGTGGAGTAGGGGTGCTCCCGCAGGTTGAGCACGTCGGTCGTGGTGTAGGCGGCTGCCGGGTACACCGGTACGTCCGGGGCGGTCCCCTTCCATTCCTGCCCGGCGATCAAATCACCGGCGCCATCCCCGGCCTGCTGAAACAGCATCGCTTGCATGTCGGCGTGCGCTACGGTTTCCCCGGCCGAGGTCTGCACATCCTCCGGGAACTCGATGTGCAGTGCGCCGATGTCGTCGAGGAACACCGAAAACGTCAGGCTGAGCGTTTCCTCTGGCGCGTCCGCGCCGGGGTCGTACCATTCGGCGTAGCCCCCGTTCAGCTCATCGGACGGATCCTCGATGAAGTTGAAATCGCCGAGGTGCACGTCCAGCACCAGCGTGCTTTCCGCGTCCGGGCTCCAGGCGTAGGTGCCGAAAAAATGCGGGAACGTCAGATAGTCAATCGCCGGAATTTGGTAAAAATAGCCGAAAACGCAGCTGCCGTCCTCCGCAAACGAGAGGTCGTACCGCGAAATGAGGACGGTCGGTTCTATGCCGGTTTCGCCAATAATGCCGACCCAATCGCCCGCCAGCGCCTCTGCCGGGATGGCCTCCGGCACGGGCATTTCGGCGGGGGCCTCTTCGGGCGCTTCCACTTCGACAGGCGCAGCCGACGCGCTGCCGCCGTCGTCCGGGCCCGCCCCGCCGCCGCAGCCCGCAAGGCCGAGCGCCAGCATGATGCTGCACACCGCCCCGAGGCCGATAGATGCAACTCGCCAAAAACCCCATTTTTTCATCACAGGTTCTCCTTTCGTCTCGCCCTATGATTGTACCATGATTCGCGGTGGGCAAATTTCTCTTAAATGAGTGGACGCCCTCCTTGAATCCCTCTGAAATCGTCTTGTTCATTATATGAAGTGTGGAAAAATTGACAAATTCAAACCCGTGCGCGGCCGGCAATCACTCATTTAAGAGAAATTTGCCCACGCGGGCGTCTCCGGGCAGGCGAAAGCATCAGGGCGAGTAAGGTTTACTTGACACGGCCGGCAGCGTATGTTATTGTATGTAAGGTAAACCTGACACACAAAGAATGATGGAGAAGCGATGCGGAACCTGGTTCGTGAATTGCGGGAGGCCCGCGGCCTCACCCAGAAGGAGCTCGGCGAGATGGTGGGCGTTTCCCGGCAGGCCATCAACGCCATCGAGACGGGGAAGTTTGACCCGTCCATTTGGCTCGCCTACGACCTTGGGAGGCTGTTCGGGCTGCCCATCGAGGAGCTGTTCGTGTTCGCGGAGGAGGACAGGAAATGAGAGGTCTGCTCAGAAACCCGGCGTTCAACGCCGTCTGCATCAGCGTGTACTCGGCTTTCTACGGGATCGTTTTCATCGCGGCGGCCGTGCGCCTGGAGCGCGGCTGGCAGGGCTGGCTCGCGGCCGCGCTCCTGGCGGCCACGGCGGTGCTCGCGGTCCTGCTCGTGAGGCGCAAAAGGCCGTTCGACGAGTACCACACCGCCATCCTGGTCGACTGCCTGGTCGTCTCCCTGATCCTGACGTGCGTGGCGATCGCCGCGTTCTTCCTGATGGTGCTGCGCGACCCGGCCGGCATCGTGGAGAAGTTCACGCTGTTCATCGTGATCCACTGGGTGACGGTCGTCTGCGCCGACTACGTCTTCGTGCTGAAATGCCGGTGGAAATGACCATGAAGATCCTCCTCATCCAACCGAAGATGAACAAGAGGCCGATGGACACCGACCTGAAGACGCGGATGGCCCCGTCGCTGGGCCTGCTGACGCTGGTGAGCCTGACGCCGCCGGGGCACGAGGTGGTATTGGTCAACGAAAACATCGAAGCGGTGGATTTCGCCGCCGGGCCCGATCTGGTTGGAATAACGATGACGTTGGACGTGCTGCCGCGCGCCGTCGCCATCGCCGATGCCTTCCGCAGGCAGGGCGTCCCTGTGGTGGCGGGCGGGATCCACGCCACTTGCTGCCCGGAATCCTGCCAGGCCCATTTCGACGCCGTTTGCGCCGGGCCGGCCGAGCGCGTCTGGCGGCGCATCCTCCGGGACGCCGAGGCCGGCAGCCTCTTGCGGGAGTATTGCGACACGGACGGCTTTCGGGGCGAGGAGGTCGCCTCCCCAGCCTATGGCAGGATCGCGCAGGGGCGGTACCTGTACACCAACGTCGTCACGACAAGCCGGGGCTGCCCGAACCGCTGCGCGTTCTGCTACAACAGCGCCGCCCGCCGATGCTACGCCGTGCGGCCCGTCACCGACGTGCTCCGGGACATCCGCGCGCTTGGGACGCGCCATATCCTGTTCATAGACGACAATTTCATCGGCAGCCCGGCTTACACCCGCAAGCTGCTGCGCGCGCTGTCCGGCATGAACCTCGTGTGGGGCGCCGCCGTGACGACCGACATCCTGGACGACCCGGAGCTGCTTGACCTGATGGCGGCAACAGGCTGCCAAACCCTGTTCATCGGCTTCGAATCCATCAACGCCGCGTCGCTGGCCGGCGTGAACAAGGCGAACCGCGTCGAACGCTACGAGCAGCTCGTGGACGCCATACACAGCCGAGGCATCATGGTCAACGCCAGCATGGTCTTCGGCCTGGACGGCGACGACGCCGGCACCTTCCGGCGCACGCTCGACTGGCTCGTCGCCATGCGCGTGGAGACCCTGACCTCGCACATCCTGACGCCGTACCCCGGCACGGAGCTCTACCGCCGCATGGAGGCGGCGGGGCGCATCACCGACCGCGACCTCGCGCACTACAACACGGCGCACGTCGTGTTCCAGCCGAAGAACATGACGGCGGCCGAGCTCTACGCCGGCTACATCTGGATGTACAGGCAGTTTTACTCGCTGCGCAACATCCTCCGGCGCTACCCGGCGGAAAAGGCCCAGCGCAGATCCTATCTGCTCTTCAACCTGCTGTACCGCAAATTCGGGCGGGCGACCGCAGCCTTGGCGCACCTCATCCCCATGCAGATGATCGGCAGATGGGCGGCGCGCCTGTCGTACAAGGCTCTGCCGGACAGGGGCAGCAGCGCGCTGCCGGAGCCAAGCCGGCGCTCGGCGTGAGCGGCGGCTGACGGCGCGGCTTCCTTGTCATTCCGGTGTTGATCCACTACTGGTGTCATTCCGGTGTTGATTCACTACTGATGTCATTCCGGTGTTTGCCCACCACCGCTGTCATTCCGGGCTTTGCCCACTACTGATGTCATTCCGGGCTTGACCCGGAATCCATGCTCCAATCCAAAGGCGCGAGGCGCAGCCGCAGAAAAAACAAGGGAACGCGAGTGGGAGCGATGAGAGAGTCTACAGTTTGTGCAGCGACTTGAACATCTTGAAGTATCCGCTCGGATACAGCTCGGGCTTCACAAGCGCATAGCCGTTCTGCTCGTAGAACCCTATGAGCGGCTCGCGGCAATCGAGGTAGACCACTTTGCCGCCGAGATAGTAGCACCCGCGTTCGATGACATACTCCGCGTCCTCGATCATTTCGTGGCCGTTGATGTCGCCTTGCGCGAAGGCGTCGCTCCGGCCAAGCTGCGCGACGAGGATGCCGCCGAAATGGTCTTTCGTATCGCGGCCGGGCTTGCCGCCGAGTATCTTCGCCTTGCGGCTCTTGGTGACGCCCGGAAATTCCGTCGACGTGATCGCAACGGAAAAGAACGCGGCAATTGCAGGATCATCGTTTTCACTTGTTATATAGAGATATGTGCGGCTCAATCCGTCTCGTTCGTAGCGGATGGCTTGCTCCTTCAGAAACGTCTCGACATCCGTATCCTTCGCACATGAAAACTCCTCAATCATTCGATCAAGGAGTTCTGGCACATCATCCTTGAGGCGCTCTTGTAGCGGGGTGAGCGAAAAGCTACTCCGCATAACCGTACTTCCGCCGAATCGCTGCCGCTATTTTTTTCGAGTCGCCCCATTTGATTTCGCGCGTCCTGGGAGTCGGCGGTTTGCTATCCACTTCCTCCTGCATCTTGATGAACCGATCCGCAAAGTCGTTGTCCATGATGACCGTCTTGCCAATGCTCTCTGTTGCCATT
>JAISTX010000025.1 GCA_031272365.1 Eubacteriales Family XIII. Incertae Sedis bacterium | reverse complement strand
ATTGAGAATTGAGAATTGAGCGATGTTGAACACCACTGACATATTAGAAACAATCACAATGATCCGGGATGAGCACCTCGACATCCGCACGGTGACGATGGGCATCTCCCTGATGGATTGCCTGTGTTCGGACGCGGCGCGCTCCTGCGAAAAGACATATGACAAGATCACCAGGCTTGCGGCGCGGCTCGTGCCCGTATGCGACGCGATCGAGACGAAATACGGCATTCCGATCATCAACAAGCGCATCGCCGTCACGCCGGCATCCTTCCTGATCGGTGCGTCGGGCGGCGACCCGGTGCAGTTCGCGAGGATGCTCGACCGGGCCGCTTCGGAGGTGGGTGTCAATTTCATCGGCGGCTTCTCGGCACTCGTGCAGAAGGGTTTTTCGGCGGGCGATCTCGCGCTGATCGAAAGCATCCCCGAGGCGCTGGCGGAGACGGAGCGTGTGTGCTCCTCCGTCAATGTGGGCTCGACGAAGGCGGGGATCAACATGGACGCGGTGCGCCTCATGGGGGAGATGATCGTCCGCACGGCGGAGCGCACGGCGGACCGCAGCTGCATCGGCGCGGCCAAGCTCGTCGTCTTCTGCAACGCGGCCGAGGACAACCCGTTCATGGCGGGCGCGTTCCACGGGGTGGGCGAGCCGGACTGCGTCATCAACGTTGGCGTCTCAGGCCCCGGCGCGGTGCGCGCGGCGGTGGCGCAGGCCCCGAAGGGCGCGGAACTGTCGGCCATCGCGGAGATCATCAAGAAGACCGCGTTCAAGGTGACGCGCATGGGCCAGCTCGTGGGCGCGGAGGCGGCGTCCCTGCTCGGCGTGCCGTTCGGCATCGTGGACCTGTCGCTCGCGCCGACCCCGGCGGTCGGGGACTCCGTGGCGCACATCCTCGAGGAGATCGGGCTCGCGCAGGCGGGCGCGTGCGGCACCACGGCCGCGCTGGCCATGCTCAACGACGCGGTGAAGAAGGGCGGCGTCATGGCGTCCTCCGCCGTCGGCGGGCTGTCGGGCGCCTTCATCCCCGTCAGCGAGGACGCGGGCATGATCGCGGCGGCGGCCTCCGGCGCGTTGACCATCGAGAAGCTCGAGGCGATGACGGCGGTCTGCTCGGTTGGCCTCGACATGATCATCCTGCCGGGCGACACCCCGGCTGCCGTCATCGCCGCGCTGATCGCGGACGAGGCGGCCATCGGCATGGTGAACGCCAAGACGACGGCGGTGCGCGTCATCCCGGCCATCGGCAAAAAGGTGGGCGACACGCTCGAGTTCGGCGGCCTTTTGGGCGGCGGCCCGGTCATGCGCATCAGCACGATCGACCCGTCCGTGTTCGTGGCGCGGGGCGGGCGCATCCCTGCGCCTATCCAGAGCCTGAAGAACTGAGGCGGGGGAGGCGGCTGCGATGGTGCACATCGGCAACGACTGGGACGCGCTGCTCGGGCCCGAGTTTGAGAAGGACTACTACCGGCAGCTCCGCCGCTTCCTCGTGCATGAGTACAAAACGCAGGTGGTCTACCCGGACATGCACGACATTTTCAATGCCCTGAAGCACACGGCCTATGCCGACGTGCGCGCGGTCATCCTCGGGCAGGACCCCTACCACGGCCCCGGCCAGGCGCACGGCCTGTGCTTCTCCGTTCGCGGCGGCGTGGAGCCCCCGCCGTCCCTGGTGAACATCTTCAAGGAGATCCACGACGAGCTCGGCGTGCCCGTCCCCCTGGGCGGCGACCTCACGCCGTGGGCGCGGCAGGGCGTGCTGCTGCTGAACACCGTGCTGACGGTGCGGCGCGGCGAGGCCGGCTCGCATCGCGGGATGGGGTGGGAGACGCTGACCGACCGTGTTATTTCATTGTTGAATGAGCGGGCAGAGCCGATGGCTTTCCTGCTCTGGGGCGCGAACGCGATCTCCAAGCGCCCCCTCATCGACGCCGGGAGGCACCTCGTCCTCACGTCGCCGCACCCCAGCCCGCTCTCGGCCTACCGCGGCTTCTTCGGCAACGGCCACTTCCGGAAGGCGAACGAATTCCTCGAGTCCCAAGGCAAGCCCCCGATCCAGTGGGGCTTGTAATCGGTGTTCCTTGCCGGGACCAGCGGGCGGTATGCACCGCTTGAAAAATTTGCTATAATGGTGAGGTATTGGTTCTAGTTTCAGTGGTGGATGGTTTTTTGGAACTCTTGTGTTTGAGATGGAGGGTATGCTCATGGGAAAATTTGTTGTCACAGAAGGGAAAGCCGGTACGCATTTCAACCTGCTGGCGGGCAATGGCGAGGTCATCGGGACGAGCCAGGTCTACAAGTCGGCCAGCGGCGTCGCGAAAGGGATCGCGAGCGTGAGGGCGAACGCGCCGATCGCAGCGATTGAGGACCAGACGGCAGGCGCCTCGGAGAAAAATCCGAAGTTCGAGATATTCCAGGACAAGAAGGGCGGGTTCCGATTCCGGCTGAAGGCCGCGAACGGGGTGACCGTGCTCGCGTCGGAGAGCTACGAGGCGAAGGCCGGCGCGAAGAACGGCATCAAGAGCGTCGTGAAGAACGCGCCCGCGGCCAAGGTCGAAAAGGCTTAGGCCAGAAACACCGGGCTACTCCTTCATCTTGCGCACGAGCGTGGGTTGGCTGATGCCGATGAGCGCGGCGGCTTTGCGCGTGCTTTTTTCCTGCGCGAGGGCGCGCCCGATGATGATGCGCTCGAGCTCCGCGACTGCCCGGGGCAGGTTGGGGATGCCGGAGACGGCGATCCCGGGGGCTTCGTTTTCCGGCGCCGCCCCCGACGCCGGGCAGATCCGCGCGAAGTCCGCCTCGGTGATCTCGTCCTGCACGCTCATGATGACGAGGCGTTCGACGAGGTTTTGCAGCTCGCGCACGTTGCCGGGCCAGCCGTAGGACAGCGCCGCCCGGACGAAGCCGTCCGACAGCCGCTTGTTCATGCCGTATTTCTGGTTGCAGGTATGGCAGAAGTGCAGCAGCAGCGGGCGGATGTCCTCGCGCCGCTCCCGGAGCGGGGGGATGGTGATCGCGATCACGTTGAGCCGGTAGTACAGGTCCTGCCGGAATAGCCCCTGCCCCACCATGCCGGGGAGGTCCCGGTTCGTCGCCGCGATGATGCGCGTCTGCGCCTGCATCGGCTGCACGCTGCCGACGCGGTAGTATTCCTTGTTTTGCAGGAGGCGGAGCAGCTTCGCCTGGAATTCGAGCGGGATGTCGCCGATCTCGTCGAGGAGCAGCGTGCCCTCGTCCGCCGCCTCGAGCAGCCCCGGCTTCCCCTTGGCGAGCGCGCCCGTGAAGGCGCCCGCCTCGTAGCCGAAGAGCTCCGACTCGAGCAGCGCGGGCGGGATCGCGCTGCAGTTGATCTGCAGGTAGGGCCCTGCCCGGCGGTTGCTCGCATAATGCAGCACGGACGCGAGCACTTCCTTGCCGGTCCCCGACTCGCCGAGCAGGAGGATGGGCACGTCGTAGTGCGCCGCCTTCACGATCTGCTGGATCGCCTCCCGCATGGCGTCGCTCACGGCGATGATGTCGATCTTCCGGCTGCCCGCGCCCGTCGCCCCCGTCGCCCCCCCGCCGCGGGCGCCCGTCGTCAGCGAGCGCGACAGCTGCCGCAGCTCCTTGTGGTCGATGCGGTTGACGCAGATGAGGACGCAGTACGGCTCGCCGTTCGCGCCGAAGATCGGGATGCCCGTGATCACGGCGCTCGTCTTCGAGGAGAACGACTGGAAGACCGTGTGCTCGCGGCGCGTCTCCAGGACCGCCGGCGAGACCAGGGGCATGTAGAGGCCCGAGCCGCTCAGGTCGTAGACGCTCTTCCCGATGGCCGGCCCTCTGCGGATGCCCGTCAGCTCCTCGTATTTGGAATTGATGAACAGCGAGACCCCGTCGGCGCGCGTGATGTAGATGGCCGTGTCGAAGTCCTCGAAGACGTCCTCGTAGGCGCGCGCGGGCAGCGCCATGCCGAGCTCGTGGATCGCCGCCGAGAGCCGCTGCTGGTCGTGCAGCACGATGAGGAAGCCCTCGTCGAGCCCCTTCGGCAGCTTCGTGCCCGGCTTCCGCTCGACCTCCTCGATCGGGATGACATGCATCGTGTAGCTCGTGTTCTCGAGCAGGATCGTGCTCGACGTGTTCGCGAAATTCATGCGCAGCGAGCGGAAGGCCTCCGTGAAATCCTCGATGCTGACGGAGTCCAGGAATTCCTGGGAGTCGGCGTCGCAGGATGTGAGGCGGTCGTCCGCGTTCACGAAATAGACGTATTGCAGGCAGTTATTCATATCAATATGATACAATAATAAATCGCTTGATGCAATAATAAATCGAAATACCCGCGCCTTCGCCCGATTTTGGCCGGTTTGGCGGCATTTCCCCCATGGCACGGTTCTTGCAACCCCTACTTTGGTAGAGAAGGAGGTGGGGATTGATGAATATGGAATCCATCACAGGAAACATCAGCGGCGCCATATGGAACAACGGCCTTGTATGGGGGAGCCTTGTGCTCGGGCTGTTTTTCACGATCCGCTTCGGCGCGCCGCAGGTCACGAAGGTGCGGGACATGCTCCGGTACCTCATCAAGGGGGAGAAGAGTGATACGGGGACGTCGTCGTTTCAGAGTTTCGCGATGGCGCTGGCCGGGCGCATCGGCACGGGCGCGATCGCGGGCGTGGCGACGGCGATCTATTCCGGCGGGCCGGGGGCGGTCTTCTGGATGTGGATGATCGGCATCCTCGGCGCGGCGTCGGCGTTCAACGAGTCGACGCTCGGCCAGGTGTTCAAGGAGGAGGTGCACGGCGAATACCGCGGCGGGCCCGCCTTCTATATCAAGGAGGGTTTGAAGCGCAACCTCGTCATCGGCGGGAAGAACGTGGGGGCGCGCCTCACGTGGCTCGGCGTGCTGTTCGCCATCCTCGCGGTCTTTTCCAAATGCATCTGCGAGGGGCCCGTGCAGTCGTACAACATCGCGGACGCGACGCAGAAGGCGTTCGGCGTGCCGATGTGGGTGACGGGCATCGTCGTGACGGCGCTGCTCGCCTTCATCATCTTCGGGGGCATGCGCCGGATCGCGACGTTCGCGCAGTGGGTGGTGCCCTTCATGACGGTCGGCTACGTCGTCGTGCTCGTCATCGTGCTCGTGTCGAACGGCAGCCAGATCCCTGCGATGTTCGGGCTCATCTTCCGCAACGCGTTCGGGCTCGACCCGGTCATGGGCGGCATCCTCGGCTCGACGATCCTGTGGGGCGTGAAGCGCGGCGTCTACTCGTCCGAGGCGGGCCTCGGCACGGGGGCGCAGGCGGCCGCGGCCGCGGAGGTGTCGCACCCCGTGAAGCAAGGGCTCGCGCAGGCCTTTTCCGTCTACTGCGACATCATCCTCGCCGCGACCTCGACGGCGCTCATGATCCTCGTCACGGGCATGTACAACGTCGAAAACCCCGCCGGCGGGTTCTTCACGCAGGGGCTCCCGGGCATGGAGCCGGGCGCGGGCTACACGCAGGAGGCGGTCAACACCGTGCTGCCGGGCTTCGGCCCCGGCTTCGTGGCGGTCGCGCTGATGTTTTTCGCATTCACGACCATCGTGTCCTTCGGCTTCTACGCGGACACCAACATCGCCTTCCTGTTCAAGGGGAGCAAATGGTTTGGCCCCGCGCAGACGATCGGCAAGCTCGCGCTGCTCGGCATGGTGCTCTTCGGGTCCATGCAGAAGAACGTCACGGTCTGGAATTTCGCGGACATCGGCGTCGGCCTGAACGTCTGGGTCAACCTCATCGGCATCACGCTGCTCTCCGGCGTCACCGCGAAGATGATCAAGGACTACAACCGGCAGCGGCGGCTCGGCCTCGACCCGGTCTTCGACCCCGACGAGGTGGGGATCCACGATGCGGGGCTGTGGAAAAAGATCGTTTCCAAAAAATACGGTCATTTGGTACAATCAAATCAAGAAATACTCGGAAAGGAAACTGAATAATGGGCTACAAAGAGGCAATGGACGGCAACACGGCGGCCGCGCATATCAGCTACGCGTTCACGGAGGTAGCGGGCATCTTCCCGATCACGCCGAGCTCGCCGATGGCGGAATACGTTGACGAATGGGCGGCGAAAGGGCGCAAGAACCTCTTCGGGCAGCCGGTCAAGGTCGTCGAGATGCAGTCGGAGGGGGGCGCGGCCGGGACCGTGCACGGATCGCTGCAGGCGGGCGCGCTCACGACGACCTACACGGCGTCGCAGGGGCTGCTGCTCATGATCCCCAATATGTACAAGATCGCCGGCGAGTTTCTGCCGGGCGTCTTCCACGTGTCCGCAAGGACTCTGTCCGCGCACGCGCTGTCGATCTTCGGCGACCACAGCGACGTGATGGGCTGCCGCATGACGGGCTTCGCGCTGCTCGCGGCGAGCTCGCCGCAGGAGGTCATGGACCTCGGCGCGGTCGCCCACCTGTCCGCGATCAAGGGGCGCGTGCCGTTCCTGCACTATTTCGACGGGTTCCGCACCTCGCACGAGATCCAGAAGATCGACGTGCTCGAATACGGTGACATGGCGAAGCTCCTCGACTGGGGGGCGGTGGACGCGTTCCGGAGGCGCTCGCTGAACCCTGCCCACCCGTGCACGCGCGGCACGACGGTCAACCCCGACGTCTTCTTCCAGACGCGCGAGGCGGGGCAGGCGTATTTCGACGCCATCCCCGGCATCGTCGAAGCATATATGAAGGAAATCAATCACATAACCGGCCGCGACTACCGCCTCTTCGACTACTACGGCGCGCCGGACGCCGACCGCGTCGTGATCTCGATGTGCTCGGTCAGCGACGTGGTGAAGGAGGTCTGCGACAAGCTGAACGCGGAAGGCGATAAGGTCGGCATGGTCAACGTCCACCTCTACCGGCCGTTTTCCACGGCGCATTTCCTCGCCGCGCTGCCGAAGACCGTGAAGAAGATCGCGGCGCTCGACCGCACGAAGGAGCCCGGCAGCCTCGGCGAGCCGCTGTACCAGGACGTCGTCACGGCGCTGCGGGAAGGGGGCGGCGACGCGAAGACCCTCATCGTCGGCGGGCGCTACGGGCTGTCCTCGAAGGACACGACGCCCGACCAGATCGCGGCGGTCTACCGGGAGCTTGCGAAGCCCGCGCCGAAGAACGGCTTCACGATCGGCATCAAAGACGACGTCTACGGCACCTCGCTCGACCCCGTGCCTGGTTTCCAAATCGAGGACGAGGGCACGAAGGCCTACAAGATCTGGGGGCTCGGCTCGGACGGCACCGTCGGCGCCAACAAAAACTCGATCAAGATCATCGGCGAGAACACGGAGGGCTACACCCAGGCGTATTTCGTCTACGACTCGAAGAAATCGGGCGGCCTGACCCAGTCCCACCTGCGCGTCAGCAAGAACCCGATCCGCGCCACCTACCTCGTGACCGCGGCGGACCTCGTCGCCTGCCACAACCCCTCGTACGTGGACAAATACGACCTCGTGCGCGAGCTCAAGCAGGGGGGCATCTTCCTGCTCAACTGCCTGTGGAAGGACGCGGGCGAGCTCGACGCCGCCCTGCCGGACGCGATGAAGAAGGCGCTCGCCGACAAGGACGCGCAGCTCTACGTCATCGACGCGATCGGCATCGCGCGCGGCCTCGGCCTCGGGAACCGCACGAACACGGTGCTGCAGGCGGCGTTCTTCAAGCTGACGGGCATGATCGAGCTCGACCTCGCCGTGAAGGAGATGAAGGACGCGATCCAGAAGACGTATTTCGTGAAGCGGGGCCAGGAGGTCGTCGACCGCAACAACGCGGCCGTCGACAAGGGGCTCGAGGGGCTCGTCAAGATCGAGATCCCCGCCCACTGGAAGGACCTCAAGCCCGAGGCCCCGGACTACGGGGACGTGCCGGCCTTCATCAAGGACATCGTCATCCCCGTCAACCGCCAGGAGGGCGACGGCATCCCCGTCTCCGTCATGAAGAAGCACGGCACCGAGGACGGGAGCTGGATGCATGGCACGACGAAGTACGAGAAGCGCGGCGTCGCCGTGGACGTGCCCGAGTGGCAGATCGAAAACTGCGTCCAGTGCGGGCGCTGTTCCTTCGTCTGCCCGCACGCGGCCATCCGCCCGGCGCTGCTGGACGAGGCGGAGCAAAAGGCCGCGCCGGGGGGCTTCGAGACGAAGAAGGCGACCGGCGCCGGGCTGGACGCGTACGCGTTCCGCATCCAGGTATCCCCGTACGACTGCACGGGCTGCGGCAGCTGCGCGGAGCTCTGCCCCGCGAAGGTGAAGGCGCTCGTCATGAAGCCGCTCGCCGGGCAGCTCCAGCAGTCGGGAAACTGGGACTGGTTCTATGACAACGTAAGCGTGAAGAAGGACGCGGCCTCCGGGAAGAGCGTCAAGTCCTCGCAGTTCTACAAGCCGTATTTCGAATTTTCCGGCGCGTGCGCGGGGTGCGCGGAGACGCCCTACATCAAGCTCGTCACGCAGCTCTTCGGGCGCAAGATGTACATCACGAACGCCTCGGGGTGCAGCACGGCCTACGGCGGATCCACGCCGTCCACGCCGTACACGGCCGACAAGGAGGGCATCGGGCCGACGTGGGCGATGTCGCTCTTCGAGGACAACGCGGAATACGCCTACGGGTTCCTGCTCGGCCACGAGGCCATCCACAGCGAGCTCGCGGCGCGCGTCGCGGAGCTCAAAGGGAAAGGCCTGCTCGGCAAGGAGGCGGATGATTATTTGAACCAGATGCACGATTTCGAGGCCTCGGACCCGGCCTCCGCCGCGCTCGTCGAGGCCGTCGCGAAGATCGGGGGCAAGGACCCGGCGGCGGACTACATCCTGCGCCACAAGGACTACCTCGCCAAGAAGTCCTTCTGGGCGTTCGGCGGCGACGGCTGGGCGTACGACATCGGCTTCGGCGGGCTCGACCACGTGCTTGCGCAGGGCCGCGACATCAATGTGCTCGTCATGGACACGGAGGTGTACTCGAACACGGGCGGGCAGAGCTCCAAGGCGACGACGACGGGCGCGGTCGCGAAGTTTGCGGCGGCGGGCAAGGAGGTCAAGAAAAAGGACCTCGGGCTCATGATGACGGGCTATGGCTACGTCTACGTCGCGCAGGTCGCGATGGGCTACGACCCGAACCAGACGCTCGCGGCGATCCGCGAGGCGGAGGCCTACCCCGGGCCGTCGCTCATCATCGCGTACTGCCCCTGCATCGAGCACGGGCCGAAGATCGGCATGGGCAAGAGCCAGGAGGAGATCAAGCGCGCCGTGGAGGCGGGGTACTGGCACTGCTGGCGCTACGACCCGCGCAAGAAGGAGGCGGGGGAAAACCCCTTCACGCTCGATTCGAAGCCGCCCACCGGCGACATCGGGGCGTTCATGGGGCAGGAAAACCGGTTTGCATCGCTTGCGCTCGCGTACCCGGAGCGCGCCGAATGGCTCTACGCCAAGGCCGCCAAGGACGCAGCCGAGCGGTATGAAACATATAAGAAATTGGCAGAGACAACGTAGGGGCGAACTGCGTTCGCCCGCAAAGGGAGGGCCAAGCCCTCCCGGAAAGGTGGGGTATACGCTATGTCAGAAACCATTACTTCCAAGAAGGAGCAGAGCCGGAGATCCATCATCATCGCCGTCGGCTTCATGGTGTTCGCCACCTTTTTCGGAGCGGGCAACCTGATCTTCCCGCCGTACCTCGGCTTCATCGGGGGCGGCTCCTCGTGGGCGGTCGGGTTCGTCTTTTTCATCATCTTCGACACGGTGCTCGGCGTCCTCGGGCTCGCGGCCTCGGGCAAATACCCGCAGGTGGAGCTCGGGGTCTTCTACCGGCCGGGCCGCCGGTTCATGATCATCATCGGCGCGGTCGCGACCTTCATCGGCTCGCTGCTCGTCGTCGTGCCGCGCACGGCGCTGACGTCCTACCAGATCTTCCTGCAGCCGATCCTCGCGGGCGGCTACGAGAACGTCGACACCTCCGCAACGGGCCTGCCGGCGGACGCGCTCATCTTCCTTGTGGTCTTCCTCGTCCTCGCGACGCTCTGCGCCGTCCGTCCGACGAAGGTCGTGGACATCGTCGGGCGTGTGCTGACGCCGGTGCTGCTCGTCATCCTCATCGTGCTGATCGTCATCGGCCTGGCCAACCTCGCGGACTCGGGCATCCGCCCGGAGGCGCTGGACCCGGGTTCCTCGATCATCTCGTTCGGCATCACGCAGGGGCTTCAGACCTTTGACGCGGCGACGGGCACGATCATCGCGGTCATCATCATCGCGAGCCTGTTCGCGAAGGGCATCACCGATTCCAGCGAGCAGACGAAGACCATTTTGAAATCCGGCCTCGTGGCGGCGGTCTGCCTCGTCATCATCTACCTCGGGCTCGCGCTGCTCGGCCTGTTCTACTCGAACGACGCGACGCTGATGGCGCAATTCTCTGAGTACGGCGCCCTTGACCAGTACGCGCTCCTCAATTATATTATTTCGAACAATCTCGGGTTTGCCGGCACGGTGATCTTCGGCGTCACGGTGCTTGTGGCGACGTTCACGACGGCGATCGGCTGCATCTCGCTGACTTCGGAGTACTTCAGCCGCATCTCGGGGCGCAAGCTCTCCTACAAGGCGGCGGTCATCGGCGGCATGGCGATCGCGTTCATCGTTGCCATCGTCGCGATCCTCGCGTCCGGCAGCACGTCGGGCGGCGGCCAGTGGATCCTGAACATGACGGTGCCGGTGCTGCTCGTGACGGCGCCCATCACGGTCGTGCTCATCCTGCTGGCGATCTTCACGAACAAGATCGGAAACGACAACGTGTTCCGCGGCGCGACGATCGGCGCGGCGATCTGGGGCCTGTTCAACGGCCTGGCCTACGCGTTCTACGTGTTCGGCCCGATCGTCGAGATCCCCGACGTGTACACGGGGCCGATGCCGCACCCGAGCCTCGACTGGTTCTACAACATCTATGGCGCGATGTTCGGCCCGAGCGCCTATTCGGCAAATTTCCAGATGGGCACGGCGGGCGCGCCGATCGGCTCGTGGAACGTCATCTACCAGGCGACGGGCGACCTCGGCTACATCATCCCGGCGGCGGTGGGCGGCGTCATCGGCGCCTTCATCAAGAAGGGCGGCTACGAGGAGCGCCCGTACCTGCGGGAGCACGCGGGCGACGACAGCTTCGACTTCGCGGCGCTCGCCGCCAAGAAAGCGCAAGCAGCAAGCTAAGGAGGCCTGCCAATGACATCCATCTTCAAGGACTACAAATCCGCCCCCTGGCTGGAGCACGTGGAGACCGAGCCCTCGCCCTACGCGAAGAAGCGCATGCCCGAGATCTTCAAGGAGCAGGCGCCTTACCCGATGTCCCCCGGCAACGAGCTCGACTACCTCGACGACAGCACGCCGGCGCATATCCGGCGCGGCTCGGACATCGACATGCCGAACGGGCTGCATATGTACCACTACGCCCCGAAGGGCCTGGTCCCGGACGAGAAGCGCGTCGTCTACTACATCCACGGCGGCGGCTTCATGCGCGGCAACGGGCGGTGGTGCCGCATGAACGCGATCACGCTCGCGAAGAACCTCGGGCTCCCCGTCTACGCCTGCGAGTACCGCTACACGCCCGAGAACAAATACCCGAAGGGGCTCGACGACGCGGAATGGGGCTGGGACTACCTCACGAAGGAGCGCGGGGTGGATCCCGCGCACATCCTCGTGGCCGGCGAGTCGGCGGGCGGCACCTACGCGATGGCGCTCTGCGCGCGGCTGCGCCGGAAGGGGGCGGCGCTCCCGGGCGGGCTCGTGATCTTCTCGGGCTACCTGGACATGACGCTGTCCAGCCCCTCGTACAAGGAGAACTTCGGCGTCGACCCCACGTTCACCGTCGACCTCTCGCTGTTCGTCCCGTACTACATCGACGACCTCTCCAAGCTGAAGGAGCCGGAGGTGTCGCCGATCTTCTCGGATTTCACGGGCTACCCGAAGACGTTTTTCTGCGTGGACGACACGGAGGTCTTCGTGTCGGACGCGCTCATCGTCTGCGACAAGATCGCGCGGCTCGGCATCCCCGTCAAGGCCTACGTCCCGCACGGGCTCATGCACGTGTTCCCGTTCGAGATGCCCGACATCCCCGAGTCGCAGAAGGTGTGGCTCGAGATCCGCGAGCTCTTCGGCCTCCGGATCCCCGAGGCGGCGGGCGGTGTCCAAAACCACCTATCGAGCATCGCGCTTTCCTACCCGGCGTCGGGCATCCGCAAGATGTTCGACATCGCGCTCGGCTACCCGGACGCGATCAAGCTGACGGTCGGCGAGCCAAACTTCGACACGCCCGAGAACATCGTCGAGGCGGCGAAGCGGGCGCTCGACGAGGGCTACACGCGGTACAACCCGAACCAGGGCATGCCCGAGCTCCGCGAGGCGATCGCCGCAGGCTACCGCGAGCGGTACGGCCTCCCAGCGGGCGCGGACAACGTGATGATCACGGTCGGCGCCATGGAGGCGATCACGCTCGGCCTGATCGCGACCGTGAACCACGGCGACGAGGTGCTCGTGCCGAACCCGTGCTTCCCCAACTACGTCGGGCAGATCCTCGTGGCCGGCGCCGTGCCCGTCCCCGTGCCCGTCTACGAGGAGAACGACTTCAACATCCAGGCGGCGGACATCGAAAAGGCGGTCACGCCGCGCACGAAGGCGCTGCTGCTCAATTCGCCGAGTAACCCGCTGGGCGCCGTGCTCACGCGCAAGGAGATAGAGGAGATCGCGAAGGTCGTGAAAAAGCACGACCTGCTCGTCTTCTCCGACGAGGTCTACGACAAGATCCTCTTTGACGGCGATTCGTGCTACAGCATCGCGCAGGTCGAGGACGTCCGCGACCACGTCATCATCATCAATTCGTTTTCGAAGACCTACGCCATGACGGGCTGGCGCATCGGCTACGCCGTCGCGGAGAAGTCCCTCGTGTCCGTCATGCCGCGCATCCAGGAGGGCATCGTGTCCTGCGTGTCCACCTTCTCGCAGCGCGCGGCCCTGGAAGCAATAACGGGGACGCAGGCGCCTTTTGAGGGGATGCTGCGCGACTACGCGCGCCGGCGTGACATCGTCGTCGACGGGCTGAACCGCATCCCGGGCATCTCGTGCAAGAAGCCGCCGGGGAGCTTCTACGCCTTCCCGAGCATCAAAGAGCTCGGCGTGACCTCCCAGCAGTTTGCGGAGGACCTCGTCACGCAGGCGGGCGTCGTCGCCGTGCCGGGCTCGGCGTTCGGGACGATGGGCGAGGGGTACCTGCGCGTCGTCTTCGCCAACTCGGACGAAAACCTCATCGAGGCGGTCCGGCGCATCGAGGGCTATGTGAAGAGCTTGTAAAGGAGGGAAGGGCATGAAAGACCCGTTGTTTGCGGAATACGAGGGCGCGCCCTGGCTCGTGCGGACGGAAGCGGAGCCGACGGCGGAGGCGGAGGCGGCGATCGTGCCGCACCTCGCGCTATTGAAGCAGTACCCGATGCAGCCGGGCGTGGACCGGGAATTTATCGACGACGCCACGCCGGAAGGCATGGTGCGCGAGGACGTGGCCGAAAGCGGCGCGCGCCTGTTTTTCTACCGCTATGAGGGGCAGCCCCCGGGGCCGCGCATCCTCTTCTACGTGCACGGCGGGGGCTTCGTACGCGGCAACGGCAAGTACTGCCGTCTGAACGCGCGCACCTTCCTGCGGAAGCTGGGGTTCCCCTCGGTGGCCTGCGAGTACCGCACGGCGCCGGAGAGCAGATGGCCTGCGGCCCTGGACGACGTGCACGCGGCCTACCGGTACCTGACGGGGGAGCGCGGCTACGCGCCTTCGGACATCATCCTCGCCGGCGAGTCGGCGGGGGGCAACCTCGCCCCCGCGCTGCTGGCGCGCCTGAAGCGGCTCGGGCAGGCGCTGCCGCCCGCGCTCATTCTCTTCTCGCCTGCGGCCGACCTGACGATGCGCGGGCCGAGCCTTGCGGCCAACGTCGGCAAGGACCGGTTTTTCCCCGGCGGGCTGGGCTCGGCGGAATACTACTGCGACCCGGCCGAGTGGAAGAACCCGGAGGCGTCCCCGTACTACGCGGACTTCGCGGGCTTCCCGGACACGTACCTGGCGGCGGACGACACGGAGGTGCTGTGCTCGGACACGCTGGCCATGGCCGCGCGGATGCACGCGGCGGGCGTGCGCGTGAAAGCGCACCTCTACCACGGCCTGATACACGGCTTCCCGCTGGAGGTGCCGGACGTCCCCGAGTCGGACGAGGTCTACCGGGAGATCAAGGGCTTCTTCGGCTTCGGCTGAGGGGTCACTCGCGCGGCGGGAGCAGGACCGCTTCGCCGCTCACGACGACGGTGCCGTCCTCCTTGGCCGCGGTGCACTCGAATTTGACGCGCCCCTTCTCCAGCTTCTCCTTGACCGTGACGGTCGCGAGGATCGTGTCCCCGAAGAACACAGGCGCGAGGAAGTTGAGGCTTTGCGAGAGGTAGATCGAGCCCTCGCCGGGGAGCTTCGTGCCGAAGATCGTGGAGAACAGGCTGCCGGACAGCATCCCGTGCGCGATGCGCTGGCCGAATTTGGTCCCGGCCATCTTGCGCGCGTTGACGTGGGCGGGGTTGAAGTCCCCGATGATGCCGGCGAAGCCATAGACGTCTGTCTCCGTGATGGTCTTTTCGAATGTGGCGCTGTCGCCGATGTTCAGTTCGTCGTATGTCATTTCTTCATCTCCTTATGATTCGACCGGGTGATTCTCTTGCAATTCATTATACCACGCTGGTATACTGGATACATGTCATTCACGCATCTTCATGTACATACGGAATACAGTTTGCTGGACGGGCTGGCGGGGGTCAAGGAGCTCGTGCGGGAGGCCAAGGAGCAGGGCATGGAGAGCCTTGCCATCACGGACCACGGCAATATGTTCGGGGTCGTCGACTTCTACAACGCGGCGAAGGACGCCGGCATCCACCCCGTGCTCGGCTGCGAGGTGTACACGGCGGCGCGCGGGATGGAGGACCATGACTTCGCGCACGACCGCTTCTCCGGCCACCTCGTGCTGCTCGCAGAGACGAACGAGGGCTACAAAAACCTCATGAAGCTCGTCTCGGAGGGCTATATGCGCGGGTTCTACTTCAAGCCGCGCGTGGACAAGGAGCTGCTGCGCAAGCACAGCAAGGGCCTCATCGCGCTGTCGGCCTGTCTGGCGGGCGACGTGCCGAGGAAGCTTTTGAAAAACTGGGACCCGGAGAGCGGGGAGTCGGCGCACGCCCAGATCGGGGACTCGGAGGAGGACTACGAGGCCGCGAAGGCGGAGGCGCTGGAATATCTGGACATCTTCGGCGAGGGCAATTTCTTCCTCGAGCTGCAGGACCACGGCATCGAGGAGGAGGCGTTCGTCAAGGAGCCCCTGAAGCGGATCAGCCGGGAGACGGGCATCCCGCTCGTCGTCACGAACGACATCCACTACCTGAAACGGGAGCATGCGAAGGCGCACGACGTGCTGCTCTGCATCCAGACGGGCAAGAAGCTCTCCGACGAGAAGCGTATGCGGTTTTCGGGCGACCAGTTTTACTTCCGCACGGAGGAGGAGATGCGCCGCGCGCTCCCCGACGAGGATCTGGCGGACGCCTTCGGCCGGACGGCGGAGATCGCCCGGCGCTGCAACGTCGAGATCGACTTCTCGGGCCGGCACCTGCCGGACTTCACGGCGCCCGACGGCAAGACGAACGCCGCCTACCTGCGCGAGCTGTGCGAGGAGGGGCTCCGCTTCCGCTACGGCGACGCTTGGGAGCAGTGCAAGCCCCGGCTCGACCACGAGCTGGCGATCATCGAGAAGATGGGCTTCGTGGAGTACTTCCTCATCGTCTGGGACTTCATCAAATACGCGCGCGACGCGGGCATCCCGGTCGGGCCGGGGCGCGGCAGCGCGGCAGGCAGCATCGTCGCCTACACGCTGCGCATCACGGACATCGACCCGCTCGCGTACAACCTCATCTTCGAGCGTTTCCTCAACCCGGAGCGCGTCAGCATGCCCGACATCGACATCGATTTCTGCGACGAGCGCCGGGGGGAAGTCATCGATTATGTTATTGAAAAATACGGGGAGAAAAACGTCGCGCAGATCATCACGTTCGGGACGATGAAGGCGAAGGCCGTCGTGCGGGACGTCGGGCGCGTGCTCGACATGCCGCTCGACTACGTGGACCGCATCGCGAAGCTCATCCCAAACGACCTGGGGATCACGATCGAGGAGGCGCTGAGGGCGGAGCCGAAGCTCGCGCAGATGATCGCGTCGGACGAGCAGGTGAAGCAGCTCTTCGACTTCGCGCGGGTGCTCGAGGGCAAGTCGCGGCACGCGGGCACGCACGCGGCGGGCGTCGTGATCACGAAGGGCGCGACGGACGAGTACGTGCCGCTGTTCGCCTCGAAGAACGGGGTGGCGACGCAGTTCACGATGACGACGGTGGAGCGGCTCGGGCTGCTCAAGATGGACTTCCTCGGCCTGCGCAACCTCTCGGTCATCGACGACACGATCAAGATGGTGGAGAAAAACCACGGCGTTTTGATCGACTTCGCGCAGATGGCGATGGACGACCCCGCCGCGTACGACGTCATCGCGGCCGGCGACACGGACGGCGTGTTCCAGCTCGAAAACCCCGGCATGCGCGATTTTATGAAGAAGATGCGCCCCCGGACGTTCGAGGACATCACGGTCGGCATCGCGCTGTACCGGCCGGGCCCGATGGCGCGGATCCCGGACTACCTGAAAAACCGGAACCAGCCGGACAAGATCAAATACGACGCGCCGGAGCTGAAGCCGATCCTCGACGTGACCTACGGGGTCATGGTCTACCAGGAGCAGGTCATGCAGATTGTGCGCGACCTCGCGGGCTACGACTATGGGCGCAGCGACGAGGTGCGGCGCGCGATGAGCAAGAAGAAGGAATCCGAGATGCTCAAGCAGCGCGATTATTTCATTCACGGCATCCACGGCGACCCGGGCGGGCGCGACGTGCCGGGCTGCATCGCCAACGGCATTTCGGAGAAGGCCGCGAACAAGATCTTCGACGACATGATCGACTTCGCGTCGTACGCGTTCAACAAGAGCCACGCGGCGGCCTACGCGGTCGTCGCGTACCGGACGGCCTACCTGAAGGCGCACTACCCGACGGAGTTCATGGCGGCGCTGATGAGCTCGTTCATGGGCGGCGACGGGTCGAAGATCGCGCAGTACATCCGCAACTGCAAGGAGATCGGCATCGAGGTGCTGCCGCCGGACGTGCTGCAGAGCGAGCGGAAGTTTTCGGTGGAGGACGGGCGGATCCGCATGGGGATGCGCAGCGTGAAGAACTGCGGGGACGGCGCGATCGAGGCGATCATCGAATGGCGGGAGTCGGGCGCGCCGGCGCGCGGCATCCGCGACTTCGTGGACGGCGTCGACCAAGGCCGCGTGAACAGCCGCGCCATCGAGAGCCTCATCTACGCGGGCGCCTTCGACAGCATCCAGCCGAACCGCGCGAGCGCGCTGCGCATGGCGAAGCTCTTCGGCGAGCAGAAGAAGAAGGAGCAGGGGCGCATCATGGAGGGGCAGGCGTCGCTGTTCGACATGCTCGAGGCCGACACGCGCGGCAGCGAGGAGCAGTACATCGGGCCGGACTTCGACATGGCGACGAAGCTGGCGCTCGAGAAGGAGGTGCTCGGCATCTATTTCTCCGGCCACCCGCTCGACGACTACGCGGGCGTGATCGAAAAGGTGAAGGGCGGCACGAGCGGTTTCCTCACGACGGAGGAGCTCAACCACCCCGAAGATTTCCCGCAGCGCAATCCCGATACGGATGCTATAATGGTAGGGCAGATCACGAGCACGAAAGTGTTCGCGACGAAGAAGACGGGCAAGATGATGGCGACGATGCTTGTCGAGGACTTCGTGGGGACGGCCGAGGTGATCGTCTTCACGCGGGCCTACGAGAAGACCGGCGAGGGCGTGATCCGGGAAGGCGCCATCGTGGTGGTCCGCGGGAAGGCGGAGCATCGCGTGGACGAGGCCGCGCGCATCATCGCAACGAAGGTGACGCCGATCGAATCGGTGGCGGATTTTTATGAACGACAAAAACAAAAAGTTTCATAAGGTGTTTGACACGCCGGAGGACGAGCCGGTGCGCGAAGAGGCGCGCCGGGATGTGGCCGTGACGCTCAGGATGCCGGACGACATGAAGGGGCGCATCATCACGATCGCGATCCTTGTGCTCGTGCTCATCACGATCTGGTTCATGCTGGATCTCGTGATCGTGACGTTCATCCTGACCTTCGTCTTTTTCCACCTCGTCAAGTACGCGCAGCGGGGGCTCGCGAGGACGCCGCTGCCGCATGTGCCGGACGGGCTCATCCTGACCGTGCTCTACGTGGCCGTCATCGGCCTCGCCGTGCTGTTCTGCATCTACTACCTGCCGATCCTGTTCGGGCAGGTGGCGAGCATCGCGGAGAGCATCGGGAGCTTCGACTTTGAGAAATTCCTGAAGGAGCTGGACCCCGGCATGAAGTCGATCGCGAACCTCTTCGATTTCAACAAATATTTCTCCAGCCTCGGCGATCTCATCATGAACGGGATGAAGTCTGCGGGGACGTCGCTGCTCAACCTGATGCTCGCAATCCTGCTCTCGTTCCTGATGCTGCTCGAAAAATCGAAGATCCGGCGTATCGGCAAGACGATCGAAAGCAGCCGCATTTCCTTCATTTATCGTTATTTCGTGCTCTTCGGCGGCAGCTTCTGCTATACGTTCGGCAAGGTCATGAAGGTGCAGGTGCTCATCGCGGCCATCAATTGCGGGGTCTCGATGCTCTACCTCACGATCACGGGCTTCCCGAACATCCTCGCGCTCGGCATCATGATCTTTGTGCTCGGCCTCATCCCGGTGGCCGGCGCGTTCATCTCGCTCGTCCCGCTGTGCATCATCGCCTTCAACGTCGGGGGCGTCTTCAAGATCGTCGAGGTGCTCATCATGATCGCGATCATCCACTGCCTCGAGGCCTATTTCCTAAACCCGAAGCTCATGTCCCAAAAGACGAACCTGCCCGTCAGCATCGTGTTCATCGTGCTGATCGTCGCGCAGAAATACCTCGGCATGTGGGGCATGCTGATCGGCGTCCCGGTCTTCATCTACGTGCTCGCCGTGCTCGACATCCGGTACCGCGAGGCGGTGGTCGGGAAAAAGGGCGAGGATTGAAGGGCGGGGGCGTGCCATGGCAGAGCTTTCGCATTTGAATCCTGAAGGGCGCGCGCGCATGGTGGATGTCTCCGCCAAGGGGGAGACGCTGCGGGCGGCCTCGGCGCAGGCGGTCGTCCGCGTGAACGCGGAGACGTTTGCATTGATCATGGCAGGAAAGATGAAGAAGGGCGACGTGCTGGCGGTGGCACAGGTCGCGGGCATCCTGGCGGCGAAGAACACGCCGCAGCTGATCCCGATGTGCCATCCGATCCGGCTCACGGGCGCGGACATCGCGTTCTTCCCCGACGAGGCGTCTTCTGTGATCCGCATCGAGGCGACCGTGCGCTGCAAAGGGGAGACGGGCGTGGAGATGGAGGCGCTGACGGCGGCTTCGGCCGCGGCCTTGACGATCTACGATATGTGCAAGGCGGTGCAAAAGGATATAGAGATCACCGACGTGTTCCTGCTGGAAAAGAGCGGCGGGAAGAGCGGGGATTTTCACAGAGGGAGGGCATGAAACAATGGCTACGGTGAAGGCGGTCTGCTTGAGCGAGAAGAAGGGGGTGCGCAAGCACCCTGTGGATTCGGTGCGCATCCGGTTTGGCGAGGGGGTCGTCGGGGATGCGCATGGCGACGACCCGGTGCGGCGCGTGTCGCTGCTCGGCGAGGAAAGCGTGGACAAGCTGCGCGGCGTGCTGCCGACGCTCGCGCCTGGGGATTTCGCGGAGAACATCCTGACCGAGGGGCTGACGCTGTATGAGCTGCCGGTCGGCACGCGGCTGCGCGTCGGCGGGACGGAGATGGAAGTCACGCAGATCGGCAAGGAATGCCACCAGGGCTGCGAGATCCGCCGGCTGACCGGGGATTGCGTGATGCCGCGCGAAGGCATCTTTGCGGAAGTGATCCGCGAAGGCGAGATCAAGCCCGGCGACGCGGTGGAGGTGATCGCGTGACGGCGGGCGGGAAGGCCTCCTATACGGCGGCGGTCATCACGGTGTCCGACAAGGGCTCGGCGGGGCTGCGCGAGGACACGGGCGGACCGCTCGTGCGCGCGATGCTGGAAGAGGAGGGCTTTGCGGTCGTCTATACGGTCATCGTGCCGGATGAACGCCCGGAGATCGAGGCCGCGCTGAAGGACTGCGCCGACGCGCGCGACATCGCGCTCGTCTGCACGACGGGCGGCACCGGCTTTTCGCCGCGCGACGTGACGCCCGAGGCGACGGCGGCGGTTTGCGAGCGGCTCGTGCCGGGCATCCCGGAAGCCATGCGCTACGAAGGGCTCAAGGTGACGAACCGCGCGATGCTGTCGCGCATGGCGGCGGGCATCCGGGGCCGGTCGCTCATCGTCAACCTGCCGGGCAGCCCGAAGGCCATCCGCGAAAACCTCGCGGCGGTGCTTCCGGCGCTGGGCCACGGCGTCGAGATGCTCCGCGCGGAGCAGTATGACCACTGACCGATGAAAGAGATCCCGGCGCCCCTCATCACGGATACGGTCGAGCAGCTCTGCCTCAAGGCCGCTTTTGACCTCCCTGCCGGCGTCGAATCCCTCCTGCGGGAAAAGGCGGCGCAGGAGGAGTCCGCGTTCGGGCAGTACGCTTTCGATCAGATCATGAAGAACATCGACTGCGCGCGCAGCGAACAGCTTGCGCTCTGTCAGGACACGGGCACGGCGATCGTTTTCGCGGAGGTGGGGCAGGACGTTCACATCACGGGCGGCGATTTTTCCGAGGCCGTCCACGAGGGCGTCCGGCGCGGCTACGAACGCGGGTATCTGCGCAAGTCGATCTGCGGCGATCCGTTATTCGATCGAAAAAATACGGGCGACAATACGCCGGCGGTCATCCACTGCGAGATCGTGCCGGGCGACGCGCTGCGGCTCTCCCTGCTGCCGAAGGGCGGCGGGAGCGAGAACATGGGGCGGCTTGCCATGCTCGTCCCGTCCGCGGGGCTGGCCGGCGTGAAGGCGTTTGTGCTCGAAACGGTCACGCTGGCGGGGGGCAACCCCTGCCCGCCGGTCATCGTCGGCGTGGGCGTCGGCGGCACGATGGACCAGGTGGCGTTGCTGGCGAAAAGGGCGCTGACGCGGTCGGCGGGCGGCGCGAACCCCGACCCGCGCTACGCGGCGCTGGAGGCGGAGTGGCTCGCAGCGGTCAACGCGACGGGCATCGGGCCGCAGGGTCTGGGCGGGCGCGTCACGGCGCTCGCGGTGCACATCGAGTACCGGCCGACGCATATCACGCAGCTGCCGGTCGCGGTCTGCTTGAACTGCCACGCGGCGCGTTTTGCCGAGGCGGTTTTGTAGGGGCGCTGGGATATGGCAGAGATCCGGGAGATCAAGAAGATTCAGACGCCGCTGACGGACGACGCGGCCAACGGGCTCAAGGCGGGCGACATGGTGTCGATCAGCGGCGTGATCTACACGGCGCGGGACGCGGCGCACAAACGGCTCGTGCAAGCGCTGTCGGACGGGGCGGCGCTGCCCTTCGACCTCGAAGGGCAGATCATCTACTACGTCGGCCCCTGCCCGGCAAAGCCCGGCCAGGCCATCGGCCCGTGCGGGCCCACGACGAGCTTCCGCATGGACGCCTATACGCCGGCGCTGCTCGACTGCGGGCTGAAGGGCATGATCGGCAAGGGGCAGCGCACCGAGCCCGTGACCCTGGCGATGCGGCGCAACCGCGCCGTGTACTTCGCGGCGGTTGGCGGCGCGGCGGCGGTGATCTCAAAATGCGTGCGGGAGGCGGAGGTCATCGCTTTTGGCGACCTCGGCCCGGAGGCCATCCGCCGGTTGGTCGTCGAGGACTTTCCGGCCATCGTCGTCATCGACGCGGACGGCACCGACCAGTACAAGATCGGGCCGGAAGCGTACCGGAAATAGGCAGGGCACGTTGCATTTGCCGGGATGGAGGAGAGTATCATGGCGTATTTTTCAACGACGGTTCCGTCGCCCCTGGGGGCGCTCACGTTGGCTTGTACCGCTGATGGCGGCGCGCTGACCGGGCTGTGGCTCGAAGGGCAGAAATACCACGGGGACGCGCTCTTCGCGGCGATGCCGCGAAAGGACGATTTGCCCGTGTTTGATGCCGCGAAAGACTGGCTCTCCCGCTATTTCGCGGGGGAAAAGCCCCCGGTGTCCGGGCTGCCGCTCAGGCCGGAAGGCACCGCCTTCCAGCAGGCGGTGTGGCGCATCCTTTTGGAAATCCCCTACGGCGGGGTGAGCACCTACGGGGACATCGCGCGCAAGATCGACTTGCAGCGCGCCGGCGCCCCCACGTCCGCGCGGGCGGTCGGCGGCGCCGTCGGCCGCAACCCGATCTCCATCATCATCCCCTGCCACCGCGTCATCGGCGCGGACGGCAGCCTGACCGGCTACGCCGGCGGCATCGAGAAAAAAAGCTGGCTCCTCGCGCACGAAGGGGTCTCATGGTCAAATTCCCCCTAAATGAGTGGACATCGCCGCCGAATCCACACATATAAGCGAAATTTGTCCAAATTTCGACCCCCAAAGCCACATTTCCACTCATTTAAGAGAAATTTGACCACGCACGACGGAATGGAAGAAGAGCGGCGAGGGTTCAGCTTGAATAAGCTATTGGGAGTGGGGTAGAATAGCGAATGCGTCGGAGGTTGTGAATATGTTGTATGAAGAATGGGATTTTGAAAAGGCGCTTGAGGTGGAGCACAAAGAAGGGCGCGAAGAAGGGCGAGAAGAAGGGCGAGAAGAGGGGCTCTTGGAGGCTGCGCGCCGGATGAAGGTGGAGGGTGTGGAGCCTGCACTGATTGTAAAATTCACCGGATTGCCACTCGCCGAGATAGAGGGTATCGAATTGCCTCGTTGAGGATCTATGACGACGCGGCCATGATGCCGATGGCGCATTCGATGCGCTTTTTTTCCAAAGCGCAGGACAGGCGGTGCGGCTTCAGCAGATCCCCTTCGAAATGCAGGGCGTTGGCGTGGCAGCCGCCGCTGCAGTAGTATTTTGCCCAGCATCCGGAGCAGTCCGGCTTGGAGTAGATGTGGGCTCTCGCGAAGTGCTCCCGGATGTCCGGCGCGGACAGGGGGGCGGCGTCCCCGACGTTCCCGAGCAGGAAATCCTTCTCCCCGGCAAACTGGTGGCAGGGGTAGATGTCGCCTTCCGGCGTGACCGCGACGTATTCCGTGCCCGCGCCGCAACCGGAGGAGCGCTTGTAGACGCACGGCCCCTGCGCGAGGTCAATGTTGAAATGGAAGAAGGAGAGCGGCGCGCCCGCCGCCTGCGCTGCGAGCATCAGATCCGCAAGGCGGTCGTACTCCGCGTACAGCGCATCCAGATCAGCTGTCGTGAGCGCCCACGGCTTCGCCGGATCCGCCTCGTCCGTGACGGCGGGCTCGACGGAGATATTGCGGAACCCGAGCCCTGCCAGATGCTTCACGTCCTCGGAAAAATCGCGGTTCCATTTCGTGTAGGTGCCGCGCACATAGTAAAGCTTCCCGGCCCGCTCGCGCGCCTCCTTGAAGCGCAGCAGCCTGTCGATGACGAGCGCGTACGTGCCCGCGCCGCTGACCGTACGGCGCATCCGGTCGTTGACCTCGGGGCGGCCGTCGATGCTCAGGATGACGTTGTCCATATGCTCGTTGATGAAGGCCGTCTTCTCATCGTCGAGCAGAAGGCCGTTCGTCGTGATCGTGAACCGGAGGTGCTTGCCGCAGCCCCGCTCCCGTTCCCGCCCGTACAGCACGAGCGCCTTCACGACGTCCCAGTTCATCAGCGGCTCGCCGCCGAAGAAGTCGAGTTCGAGGTTTCTGCGCCCGCCGGACGCCTCGAGCAGGAAGTCGACGGCGCGCTTACCCGTCTCGAGCGGCAGCAGCGCGCGCGCCCCGTGGAACCCGCCCGTGTCCGCGAAGCAGTAGGCGCAGCGCATATTGCAGTCGTGCGCGACGTGCAGGCACATGGCCTTGATGACCGCGCCGCGCCGCTCCGGCGAAAAAGCCGCCTTGTCCGGCTCGGGCGCGAAGAGCGTGCCATCCCGCCGCAGCGCCTCCAGCTCGGCAGCGGCTTCACTGTCCCCCACGTCGACCATACCGTCCCCCGCGCTGAAGTCGCCCCCGCCCCCGGCGGCGCGCAAAACGTCGGCGGCTTCGTCGCTCAGAATGTGAACGGCGCCGCTGCCGACGTCCAAAACAATATTCAGTTCATGAAACCGGTAGAGATGGATCACGCCGTACGGCGCCTCCCCCCGCGCCTCACCGGGGGCGCTTGATCTGCGCCGACTGCTCGCATTCCTGGTTCGCGATCGTGCACGAAGTCTTGCAAGCCGACTGGCACGAGGTCTGGCACTCGCCGCACCCCTTGTTTTCCGTGTCCTTCAAAACGCCCTTCGTAAGTGTCCAAACATGCTTCATCAAAAATTCCTCCATTTCTGCCCTAAAGTATACCACAACGATTCGTAAGTTTTTCGTAAGAATTCCGATAGGCTGTTTGAAAGATGTTTCCTTTATGCTGGAAAAAAGTGTACAGGCAGCCGTTGTTTTTGCGATAATAGTATCACTGGGAGCCGGGCGTTGGATTCCGGCGAGGAGCTTGATGGAG
>JAISTX010000080.1 GCA_031272365.1 Eubacteriales Family XIII. Incertae Sedis bacterium | reverse complement strand
AAGCGTCGCTATCTCGTCCTCCGAAAGGCCAGTGAGTTTTGATATGAGCGCCGGCTCGATGCCTTCCGCTTTCATGCGGCAAGCGATATCCACGCTGTTTTCCTTGATGCCTTCCTTGCAGCTTGTTCACGAGGTGGTGGTCCCGGCTCCAGCCCCTGCCACCCAGGATATTCTAGTGAACTGTCAGATCTGAAGCCCCATCTTCTCCTCGCGGAAAATCGCGGCGTCCATGCTCTTCAGGTCCTTTGCGATCAGCGGCCGGAAGCCCATCTGCCCGAGGACGTCCTTCTCGAGGTCCACGCCGGGCGCGATTTCCGTGAGCTCGATCCCGTTTTCCGTGAGGCGGAAGACCGCGCGCTCCGTCACGTAGGTGACGTCTTGCCCGATCTGCGCGCCGTATTCGCCGCTGTACGTGACCTGCTGGAGTTCCTCGACAAATTTCCTGTTGCGCCCCTCCCGGACGACGCGCAGCGTGCCGTCCCCGATGGCCAGCTCGACGCCACCCGACGTGAACGAACCACAGAAGACGATCTTCGGCGTGTTCTGCGAGATGTTAATGAAGCCGCCGCAGCCCGGGGACTTGGGGCCGAACCGGCCGACGTTGATGTCCCCTTTCGCGTTGACCTCCGCGAGGCCGAGCACCGACATGTCGAGGCCGCCGCCGTTGTAGAAGTCGAACATCGTGCACATATCGAACACGCCGATCGCGTTTTGCCCCGCGCCGAACGCGCCGCCACCGCAGGGGATCCCCCCGAGTATGCCGCTCTCGGTCGTCAGCGTGAACTGGTCGCCGAAGCCTTCCTCCGCCGCCACGACAGCGACGCCCTCGGGGATGCCGATGCCGAGGTTGATGACCGCGTTCGGGATCAGCTCCATCGCCGCCCGGCGCGCCAGCACCTTGCGGACGTCCAGCGCAAGCGGCGGGATGCTCGCCAGCGGGACATTGCGGTGCCCGGACAGGCTCGGGTCGTAGAAGATGTCGCGCGTCTGCTTGTGCTCCGTGAGCGGCTCGGGGCACACGACGACCGCGTCGACGAACGTCCCCGGGATTTCGATCTGGTCCGCCGTGAGCGAGCCCGCCTTCACCACATGCTTCACCTGCACGATCACCTTGCCCCCACACGCGTGGACGGCCATCGCGATCGTACGCATGTCGAGCTTGGAGGCCTCGTGCTCGATCGTCACGTTGCCGTCCTCGTCCGCGCACGTGCCGCGCACAAGGCCGATGTCGAGCTTGCGCGTCGGGTACCACAGCCATTCCTCCCCGTTCAGCTCCACGAGCTTCACCTCGTTTTCCGTCGTGGCGGCATTCAGCCGCCCGCCCTCCAGCCGCGGGTCGACGAAGGTCTTGATCCCGACCTTCGTCAGGATCCCCGGCTCCTGGGCGATCGTCGCCCGGAACAGGTGCGCCATGACGCCGAGCGGGTAGTTGTAGATCTGGCATTTGCCCGCCGCGATGTATTCGCCGAGCGCCGGCGTCAGCCCGAAATGCCCCCCGACGATCTTCGCGATCATCCCGTCCTGCGCCAGGTGGTCGTCCCCGACGCCCGTGTAGTCCCCGTGGCTCGCGCCGAAAACGCAAGTCAGGCCCTTCGGGTGGCCCGTCGCCGCATAACGCTCGCCGAGCGCCTTCAGCACCGACTCCGATGTCCCGATGAGCACGAAGCCCGAGCTGGCGAACACCGCCCCGTCCCCGAACAGGTCCAGGGCGTTTTCCATACTTACGATCTTGCTCATTTTTCCTTCCCCTCTGCTCTTCTCAATTCCTCAGCGACCCGGTCCTCCAGCCCTTCCTCCGGGGCGGGGAAGCGGTTCACGGTCCCTGGCGTCACGAACGTGACCGGGCCGTCGAACGCGGGCCGCGTCGCGCACCCCACCTCGCAGGCGCACAGGATGAGCAGGCCATCGCCCCCGGGATCCTGCGCATAGTAATGGAACGCCGCCTCCGGCATCTTCCGCCGGAGCGATTCCAGCACCCCCGGCATCTCCCTGCGTGGCGAGCAATGCCCGCAAAACTTCACCGCTATCCGCACACGCAGGCACCGTCCATATTATTTTTTCGCCGCGTACTTGTCCGGATCCACGCCCGCGATGAGCATGGCCGCACGCTTCTTCGCCTCCAGGCCGGAGAGCTTGGAGTACATGACCTTCTGCGCCTGCGGGGAGCCCGCGCCGTGCATCGACTCGACGAGCGCGACGCCGCCGGTCATGACCTCGACGAGCCGCACCATGCGCATGCGGTCCTCCGTCGAATAGGCCGAGACCCCCTTCAAGAATTTTTCCACGTACTTTCCAATCACTGGGCTCCTCAGATCCGCCTCGGACGGGAGCGTTGCCAGGATGCCGCCTCCGATGTCCTGCGCCAGCCGGTCTATGTCGTAGATGAGCTTCGTCACGTTGTGCTTGCCGACGTTTGCGAGCAGCGGGTCGACGTAGTAGTTGCCCGCGGCCGTCGGCTTGCCCTCCGCCGAGCACGCGACCGAGCACGCCCACAGCGTCTCCGTCAGGTGGATCATCTCGTTGAGCTTGTCCTTGATGTGCGCCGCCTTCGCGTAGCCGCCCATATCCGCGACCACGGCCGCCGCGCCGATGACGATGTCCGAAACGCCGCCCTTGCAGCCGCCGTAGTTTTGGCGGTGGTAGCACGCGAAGCGCTCGACGAGCATGCCCGAATACTGGTACTCGCCGCACATGAAGACGTTCTCCCACGGAACGAACACATCCTCGAACACTGTCAGGCATTCGCCGCCGACGACGCCGTACTTCGCGTTGCCCTGGTCGATCTCCCCGTCATACTGCTTGCGGTTGTCGTTGGTCTGGCGGCCGAAGATATGCGTGATCCCCTCCGCGTCGACCGGCAGCCCGCAGCACACCGCGTAGTCCGCGTTCTCCTCGTCGTAGCCCGACGTCGGCATGACGAGCATGTAGTTCGAATTGACCATGCCCGTCATATGCATCTTCGCGCCGCGCAGGTAGATGCCCTTGTCGTCCTTCTTTGAGACGTGCACGAAGAGGTCCGGGTCGTCCTGGTCGCAGGGCCTCTTGCTGCGGTCCCCCTTCGGGTCCGTCATCGCGCCGTCGACCATCCAGTCCTCCTCCTGCCACTTCGTGAGGAAATCCACGAAGCGCTTGTGGTAGTCCGTCCCGAGCGCCTTGTCCATCTCGAACGTGACGCTGTACGTCGCGTTCGCCGCGTCCCAGCCGACGCACCTTTGGTAGCACGTGCCCGTCTTCTGGGAGATCATGCGCTGCATGCGGACCTTCTTGAGAAGGTCGTCCGTGCTCATATGCAGGCACGTGAAACGGTTGATCTTCTTGCCCGTGAAACTGCTCGTCGTCGTCATCAAATCCTCATATTGCGGGTCGAAAGCAAGCTCGTACGTCATCGCCGCCGAATTGACATGGCCTTTGATGAAAGGGTGGTCAATCAGCGTCTTGGAATCCAGCAGCTCACCCTTGAAATAAACAGTCATGTTCCTCTCTCTCAGGCTGTCCCGATACTCTTGTCCGGTTTTCATAGAAATATACCTCCTTTGCATGCGCAGCCAATAACACCTACCTGCAGACAATGCAAATTCAATGCCAACGAGCCACGCATGCCGGGCCTATCTCCTGGGGATCGGCGCGTCCTGGTATTTCTGCAGCTTGCGGTAGAGGCTCGACTTGTCGATCTTCAGCCAGCTCGCCGCCTTGGGGACGTCGAAATCGCAGACGTTCAGGGCCTCGATGATGACGCGCTTCTCGTAGTCGTCCACCGCGCTCTTCAAAGACTCGATCGAAGGGGCGCCGCCCTTTTCCCCCGCGCCTTCGCCCTCCTGCGCCCCCGCGCCGGGCTGCCGCATGTTGCCGCCGTGCAAAAAAGCCTGCGTGTTCTCAAAATCGAGGATGTCGGAGTCCGACGTGAGCATGAGGCGCTCGATGACGTTCCGAAGCTCCCGCACGTTGCCGGGCCAGCGGTAGCGCTCGAGCTGCTCGCGCGCCGCGTGCGAAAGGATTTTGTTGGTGCCGTATTTCTTGTTCAGCTCGGCGATGAAATGCTTCGCGAGCGGCAGGATGTCCTCCCTGCGGTTGCGGAGCGGCGGGATCTCGACGGACAGGATGTTGAGGCGGAAATACAGATCCTCCCGGAACGCGCCCTGCTTGCACAGCTCCTCGAGATCCCGGTTCGTCGCAGCGATGAGGCGGAAGTCGATCTTGTGGATCTTCGTCGAGCCAAGCCGCGTGATCTCGCCGGTCTCGATGACGCGCAGCAGCTTCGCCTGGATGGGCAGCGGCATCTCGCCGATCTCGTCGAGGAACAGCGTGCCGCCGTTCGCCATCTCGAAAAACCCGATGCGGCCGTTCTTGTCCGCGCCCGTGAAAGCGCCCTTGATATAGCCGAAAAACTCGGCCTCCACGAGCGTCTCGGGGATGGCGGCGCAATTGACCGGGATGAAGACCGCGTTGTTGCGCACGCCCAGGCGGTGGATATGCTTGGCGAGGACCTCCTTGCCCACGCCCGTCTCGCCGGTCAGGAGGATGTTGCTGTCGTTCTGCGAGCACCGGTTGAGGAAGGCGAGGATGTTGTTCATGGACTCGCTCTCGAAGATGATGTCGGACTCCTTCACGACGGCGTCCGACAGGTAGGTCTGTATCTGCATGTCCTTGAGGCGGGCCTTGAACATCTCCATATTGACCGACTCGAAGACCTCCTCATTGATGCTGATCGCAACCACGTAGTCGATCTCCCCTTCCTCGTCGAAGACCGGGTTGGCCAGCGTCAGGATCGGTATCGACATATGGCCCTGCACGTATTTGATGCTCGGCTTGCCCGTATCGAACGCCTGGATGCTCGCCGAATTGATGATGTACTTCTTCTCCGCGAGCTCTTGGAGGTTTGCGCCTGCGAGGATCTCCTCGGGGATCGCGAGCGCGTCCAGGACCTGCCTGTTGTAAAAAACGACCTTGCGATCCTTGTTGCAGATCAGCAGCGTCCCGTTCATGTGGTTGATGGCGTCGACGAGCTTTTCGTAGCCGACAGTATTTCCCTCCATGGCATACCTCTCTCTCTATAGGAAGCGCGCATTCCAGTCGCAAGAGTGCGACGAGTCGCAGGTTTGCAACTCAGAAATTCTCATTATTGCAAATCCTATATCCATTATGCCGTGGAAATAGTATGAAATCAACATTAAAATAATGGCATGATACTTGCTGTGTTTTTCAATAATAATATATACGCATTTTTTTGTAATTGCGTAGCTAGAGAGGAGGTTTATGAATGTCTGGAATACCAAAGAAGGAAAAATGGATCTTGTGGGTGCTTCTGATATGGATACTCATGGCCGGGGGGCCTGGGCTTGTCCTGTTCAGCAAGCCCGAATTCATCGGCTATTTCCCGGAATTATACATTTATTGCATCGTGATGTGGATCATCGCCATCGTCATCCATCTGTTCTTCGTGTTCAAGATCAAGTTCTGGCGCGTCGACGAGCAGGAGAAAGAGATCAAGCAGATGGAGGCGGACCAGCTTGCGGAGATTTTGAAGAAGCAGGAGGAGGAGGTGAGCAGCATTGGATAATTTCACAGCATTGATCATCGCGACGGCTGCCTACCTCGCCGTCTGTATTTTCATCGGCATCTACACATCCCGGGTCAAGGTCCGCAAGGCGTCCGACTTCTTCCTTGCGGGCGGCGGCCTGCACCCGATCGTCGTCAGCCTCGCGATGATGGCCACCGTGTTTTCCGCGTGGTTCATCCTCGGCCACCAGGGCACGACGTACCTGCAGGGCGTCCCCTACATCGCGCACTTCATGCACATCCCGCTCATGGGGATGATCAGCCTGCTCTTCTTCCCGAGGCTCTGGGCGGTCGCCCGGCGCAACGGCAACATCACGCCGTCGGAGCTGTTCGGCAACTATTTTGACAGCGAGCTCGTGCGCATCCTGATCGTCGTCGTCGCGGCGCTCTACGCAGTGCCGTACGTCGCCCTCCAGCTGCGCGGCGCGGGCTACACGCTCGAGACGCTCTCGGGCGGCAGGGTCACGGCGTTCTCGGGCGCGATCGTCCTCGGCGTCGTCGTCGTCCTGTACGTCTTCCTCGGCGGCTTGAAAGCGGCGGCCTACACGGACTCGATCCAGGGTGTGCTGCTCTGCATCGGCGCCTTCCTCTTGGGGGCGACGACCATCGGGGCCGTCGCGGCCCTGAACCCCGAGGGCTTCTTCCCGCAGTTCAAGCTGGGTATCGAGGCGCAGGGCGTCGGCTACTACACGCTGCCGAGCCTCGGCGAGACATGGAGCTGGCCATACATCCTGAGCATCGCGCTCGCGACGTGCGGCATCTACTTCTCGCCGTCGTACATGATGCTCGTCACGTCCGCGCGGACGACGAAGACCTTCCGCTGGCAGGGCATCGTCATCATGACGTGCATCATGGGCTTCATGTACTTCATCTTCAGCGCCATCGTCGGCATGGGCGGCCGCAACATCGTCACGGACCTCGCCAACACGGACGCGCTGTCGCTGGAGGTCGTCTTCAACTACATGCCGCCGGTCGCCTTCGTCATCACGGCGCTCGGCATCCTCGCGGCGATGAACTCGACGGCGGCGGGCTACCTCGCCAACACGTCGACGATCTTCGCGCGCGACCTGTACGTCCGCTACATCAACAAGGACGCCCCCCCGCGGAAGCAGGTGTTCATGGGCCGCATGATGGTGCTCGTCATCGTCATCATCGCCGTCATCTTCTCCGTGGCCGTGCTCGACCTGCTCGTCCTGCTCGGCACGTTCGCGACGGCGTTCGGACTGCTGCTGGCCCCGGCGATCTTCGCCGTCACGTACTGCCCCAGGATCACGAAGCAGGCGATCAACCTGGGCCTGATCTGCGGCATCGTCACGGTCATGTTCACCTATTTCGGGCCAGTGCGCTACCCGCTCGGCATCCACATGGGCGGCTGGGGCCTCATCGTCAACGTCGCGGTCGTCGCGGTCGTCACGAAGCTCACGGCGCCGCCGTCGAAGGAAGCGCTGGCAAGGACCCACGGCATGTGGGATGAAAGGTATCGTTAGTTATTGAAATGAACAGGAGGGAGTCATGAGCAAGAGCATTCGGGAAGTCGTCATCGCAGGCGCGTGCCGCACGCCCATCGGGAAGTTTCAGGGCAGCCTGAAGGACGTCCAGTCCATCGAGCTCGCATCCATTGTGGCATGCGAGGCGGTGAAGCGGGCGGGCATCGACGCGGAGGTGGTCGACGAGATCGTCATGGGGCAGGTATACCCCCATATGCAAGGCTCCCTCCCCGCGCGACAGGTCGCGATGAAAGCCGGCCTGCCGCATCGCAGCGCGGCCGTGAACGTCAACCAAAACTGCGCCTCCGGCATGCGTGCCATGGAAATCGCCGCGCAGGACGTGCAGCTCGGGAAAACGGACGTCAGCCTCGCCGTCGGCGTGGAGAGCATGACCAACGTCCCCTATATGCTGCCGAAGGCAAGGGCGGGCTACCGCATGGGGCCGGGGAAGCTCGAAGACGGCCTGCTCGTAGATGCGCTGGAAGACCGCCTCGTGCCCGGCCACATGGCGCTCACGGCGGAAAACGTCGCGGAGAAATACGGCATCACGCGCGAGGAATGCGACGCGCTGGCCTTGACCAGCCACCAGCGCGCGACGGAAGCCAATGCAAGCGGCGCCTTCAAAGAGGAAATCGTCCCTGTCGAGATCAAGTCCCGGAAAGGCGTCACAGTCTTCGAGCAGGATGAGCATATGATCCCCGATGCGAGCCTCGAGAAGATGGCGCAGCTGAAGCCAGCTTTCAAGGAAGGCGGCGTCGTGACGGCTGCGAACGCCTCCGGCGTCAACGACGGCGCGGCGGCCGCCCTCCTCATGACGCCGGAGAAGGCCAAGGAGCTCGGCGTCACGCCGCTTGCAAAGCTTGTCAACGTATGCTCGGCGGGCGTCGACCCGAAATACATGGGCATCGGGCCGGCCGAGGCCATCCCGAAATGCCTGAAGGAGGCCGGGCTCAAATTCGAGGACGTCGAATACTGGGAGATCAACGAAGCCTTCGCCGCGCAGTTCATCGGCGTTGGGCGGAAACTGAAGGAGGAGCACGGCATCGAGCTCGACCTCTCGAAGGTCAACGCGCACGGCTCGGGCATCGGCCTCGGGCACCCGGTCGGCTGCACGGCGCTGCGCATCATCGTGACGCTCTGCTACGAGATGGCGCGGAAGGGCTACAAGCTCGGCGGCGCCTCCCTCTGCGTCGGCGGCGGCCCCGCGATGTGCTCACTGTGGTCGCGCGACTTCTGACATGGAAGCGCCATGACGCTTGTGGTATACTCACGTCATGGCTACGATAGAGCAAATCGAGAAGGTTTTGGATGACGAGGTGCGGCCCGTGCTGCGGCGCGACGGCGGCGATGTCGAGGTGGTCGGGATCGAGGAGGAC